>JAPLKY010000285.1 GCA_026387805.1 Candidatus Krumholzibacteriia bacterium | reverse complement strand
CGAGCACGGTGAGCGAGATCGTCAAGTCATGCCATCAGATCACGCAGAGCGGCCTCGGCGCGATCAACGTGCTCGAAAAGCACGTCGGATTGCGGAACTACATCGAGACGGGAACGCCGATCGACGCACGCGTTTCGGCGGAGCTCATCGTCACGATATTCACCGCGCAGAGCCCGCTCCACGACGGCGCGGTCATCATCGAGAAGAACCGCATCGTGGCGGCCGGCTGCATCCTGCCCCTCTCCCAGAATCCCCGCCTCACCAAGTCGCTCGGCACGAGACATCGCGCGGGCCTGGGTCTCAGCGAAGAAGCCGACGCGGTCGTCATCATCGCGAGCGAGGAAACGAGAACGATCTCGCTCGCCGTCGGCGGCAAGCTCAAACGCAAGCTCGACATAAACACGCTCCGCAACGATCTCGTCGGCATGATCGGCAGCAAGACGGAGGAAACGGTTCCCGCCTCCTGACCGCCTTCGAGCCTCCGCCTCGAACCGGGACGCGCGCCCAACGTTCGTCGAACGACCTTCTTCCGCGATCGATGTACAAAGAGAGGAGTGAAGGCCTCACCCCGCCCCGCGTCCGCCGCACCGCCGGCCGACACTCCTCTTCATGCCGGTCATGCACGCTTCTCGACCTGGCAAGACGGATGCCGGCTCCGACGATCTCATGCGCGCATTCTCAGTTCATTATGCGGGAAGACCTTGCGCGGAGGGGCGCCGGGAACGGACGGAGCGAAACGGCCGTCGCGGCGTAAACGTCGTTACCGCCTCGCCTACGGAGTTATCGCCGTATCCTGCCCCGCAGGACGAGCTTCTCGACGTACGCGACGACTTCCTGGTCGAATTTCTCGCTCTGGTTCTTGAGCTGCTCGATGCTCTCTTCGAGGGAGTACGCGCGCCGGTAGGGACGGTCGCTCGTCATGGCGTCGAAGCTGTCGGCGACCGCGACGATGCGCGCCCCGACCGATATTTCGTTTCCCTTCAGATGATCAGGATAGCCCTTTCCGTCGAGCCGCTCGTGGTGATGGCGGACGAGGTCGCAGGCCGATTCCAGGAACTTCATGTTCTTGATGATGTTGGCCCCCACCTCGGGATGGCTCCGGACGATGTCCCACTCCTGCTCGGTGAGCTCGCCCGGCTTGTTGAGGATTTCCTCGTATACGCCGAGCTTTCCGATGTCGTGGAGAGCGGCCCCGAAACACACGATCTCGATGTCGCGCTTCGAGAGCCGCATCTCCTCGGCGATCATGCGCGCGTATTCGGCGACGCGGTCCGTATGGCCGCGCGTGTACGAATCCTTCGCCTCGATCGTCGAGACGAGCACCTTGATCGTCGAAAGATAGGTTGCCTGCAGCTCCCCGTAGAGACGCGCGTTTTCGAGACCGGTCGCGGCGGACGTGCATATCGATTTGAAGAGCTCGATCTCGTCGGGAATGTATTCCTGCCGGTTCACTTTTCCGCCGATTAACACGATACCGATGAGACGCGACTTCACGATGAGCGGATACCCGTAATCGAATCCGAAACGGGTCAGAAAATTCGCTTCCCGTTTCGCGTCCTCCGGGAATTCCTCGTCGGCGAGCTTGATGCATTCGTGTTTGCCGAGGAGGTAGTTCGAAAGCGCGATTTCGCGCGAAAGCCTCACCGACTGGAGCACGCTGTTCGATACGCCGCTTCCGCCCGCGTAGGATAGGTAGTCGTCCATCTCGTCGAAGGCGTAAAAGAGCGCGACGGAGCTCACGCCGAGCTGTCCGATGACGGTGAGGCAGAAGACGCGGATAAGATCGTCGGGATCCCGGAGCCGGTTGAGATCATGGCTCAAACCCGACAGGGAACGCATGTCGAGGACCTTCTTCTTGAGCTCGCGATTGATCCGGGTGTAATCGGCGTGCCCCCGCTGCACCTCCCCCTCGAGCTGGAGGTTCTGCTCGCGGAGGTTCTTCTTGCGGCTCGCCTGCGTGAGGTAGTTCTCGATCTTGACGAGCATTTCCTTGAGGGAGAACGGTTTCTTGAGGTAATCCTGGGCGCCGGCGCGAAGCCCCCTGACCATCGATTCCTGGATCGAATTCGCCGAGATCATGATGACAGGCACGTCGCGGTGAACGTCCCTCGCTCGGATCGTATCGCACACCTCGAATCCGTCTTTCTTCGGAAGCGCCACGTCGAGAACGACGAGGTCCGGCTGAAAGAGGTCGTATTTCGCGAGCGCCTCGTCGCCGTCCGCGGCCGACTCGGTTTCATACCCCTTGTTCCGAAGACACTCGGTGAGTATCTCTATGACGTTGGGGTCGTCGTCGACGACCAATATGCTCCCGTTCCCGCTCACGTATCGCCTTCCTCCTATGGTACCGCCACACCCTGGCGAACCGACTGGGCTATTTCCTTCTCCATGATCCGGGCGAAATGCAGGATGACCTCGCGGTCGTACCGCAGTCCGTAGTTCTCCTTGAGCGCGCCGAGCGCCTCGTGCTCCGAGAGCGCGGGCCGGGTCGGCCGCTCGTGAATCATCGCCGCGTAGCTTTCGACGACCGATATGATCCGCGAGCCGAGCGGAATTTCCCTGCCGCGAAGACTGAACGGATATCCCTCGCCATTGAATCGCTCGTGATGCGTTCTCACGATGCCGACGACGTGGTCGCTGAACTTCATCCGGGAGAGCATCTCGGCGCCGTCCTCGGGGTGCTTCTTGATGATTTCCCATTCCTCTTTCGTGAGGTCGCGCGGGCTTCGCAGGATGAG
>JAPLKY010000433.1 GCA_026387805.1 Candidatus Krumholzibacteriia bacterium | reverse complement strand
TTGCTCCCGAGGAGGATCGTGCAGCGCCCGCGCGGTATGTCGAGGCTTTCGACCGAAAGCCCGACGACGTTCCCCGGATAAGCATACCGGACGTTTCTGAGCTCGAACGCGTTCGCCGGCGGCGAATCCTCGGCGCCGTTGCTCCCTTCGCCGCGCGAGGCGCCCCGACCTTCCTCTTCCCAGCCCCGTGAAACCATTGCCATGTGGACTCCTTCCGCGAGGTGAAGCGATCTGAGAAATAGATATCCCGTGCTGCGCGAGATGAATGCGGTCTCCTGCCGGAACGGGAGCGCCGCGATCACCCTGCTCCTGCGCGCCATGAAGAGCTCGGAGAGCGTCCGGAGGAGAAGCAGCAGGTACCGGTAGGAGAGGGACAGAAGCGACACGACGATGCCGGGGAGCCTCAGGTTCCCGAGCGCTTCGAGCAAACGGTGCCACGGCGTCGTGAGGACGAGGAGGACGGAGAACGAAACCGACGTCGAGACGCGCAGCACGAGCATGAGCGCCGCGCGCGAGCCCTCGCTCGTGATCGCCACCGGCCCGAGGGAGGCGATCCGCGTGCCCGGGACGAGAAAGAGCGCGGGTATCGCGACGACCGCCGTGAAGAGCGGCACGAAGAGCCAGATCCGTTTCGTGAAATCGCCCACGGCGATCCTGGAGAGATAGGCGAGCAGCGTCGCGAGCGCGTAGAGGCACGCGAGAAGGATAGCGCTGCGCGTGAGGGAGCACGAGAGAATGATCGCGGCGAACGCGACGATCTTGAATCTCGGGTCGATCGCCTGGAGAAATCCGCGGGCGCGGCACCAGGTTTCGCTTACGACCGTTCGTTCGATCGCCCGGGTCGCCGCGGAGACGTTCTTCTCAAGAAATCCTGCCATGCCCCGCAATCCGTGCGACGGCGAAAGCGAGGAGCGCGGTGACCCCCGCCCCGAGCATCGCCGTCATGATCGTGCCGAGCCCCTTGCGGAAGAAGCTTCCGTCGAGACCGGGTACGGTGTACTCCTCGAGCGGGCTCTCGGTCGCGCCGCTCGCGCTCGATCGCATCCCTTCCGGTACGAATCCGACGCGCTCCCTGACGCCGTCGAGATCCCATTCGCCCCAGGCACCTCCCGCGGCGATGATGCCGAGCGGCGTGAGAATCGCCAGCATGAGGAGCACGATCCACGCTTTGTGGTATTTCATCGCGGGGTAAACGATCCTTTCTCGAAGAGCTCCGGGTGATATCGCCCGAGAAACGCCGCGACTCCTCCGGTGAGGATCGCTTCGGCGGCGCCTGCGATCACAAGGTGCGGCAGCACCATCGCAGGGATCGTCACGCCGAGCGCGAAGGGGGCGTAGAGCGGCGTTCCGTCCGGAAGATGGTGGAGAACCGGCTGGAGCCCGAGCTCGACGGCGACGAGAAGCGCCGCGATATTTATCCCGACGTAGCCTCCCGCCGCCGCGGCGATCGCGAAGCGTCGGTCTCCGGGGCCGGCCGCGCCCTTGAGCAGCCTGAAGACGAAGTACCCCGCCAGCGGCATGACGAAGCCGATGTTGAACGCGTTCGCGCCGAGAGCGAGGATGCCCCCGTCGCCGAAGAAGAGAGCCTGCACGGCGAGCGCGAGCGTCACCGCCATGAGCGCCGCCCAGGGACCCGCGAGAATCGCGATGAGAACGCCGCCGGCCGCGTGCCCCGTCGTTCCTCCGGGGAGCGGAATGTTGAACATCATGACGAGAAACGAGAACGCGGAGAGGAGGGAAAGCAGCGCCACGCGGCCCCGGCGGAGGCTGCGGCGGACGCTGCGCAGGGAGAGCGCCCAGAGGGGCGCCGTAAGGACGTAAAACGCCCCCGCGGTTTGGGGCGACAGGTAACCGTCGGGGATGTGCATCGCGTTCCTCCCGCAGCGTGTCATCAATTACACAAATCGTAGCACAATGATACGGATTCGCGGACTCGGCGTCAAATATATTCTCCGTCCCGCATCCGTGCTATACTTCGCCCTCATGGATGGACGTTTCATGAAGGTGTACGAGCTCCTGCGGCGCGGCCACGGGCCCCGGCGGTGGTGGCCCGTCACGCCTCCCGGCGGGACGAAGCCCTTCTACACGGGGGGCCCGCGAAACGATCTCCAGCGGTTCGAGGTTGCCGCCGGAGCGATTCTCACGCAGAACACCGCATGGGCGAACGCGGAGCGCGCCATCGAGAACCTGAACCGGCTCGGCGCGATGAGCCCGGGCGCGATCGAGCGCATGGACGTTCAGGCGCTCGCCGCGGCGATTCGCTCCGCCGGCTATTTCAATCAAAAGGCGAAACGACTGAGGACGATCGCCGCCTGGTTCCGCGCGAACCGGAAAGGGACGCGCGAAGGGCTGCTCGCGCTCGACGGCGTCGGCCTGGAAACGGCGGACTCGATCATGCTCTACGCGTTCAACGCGCCCGTTTTCGTCGTTGACGCTTACACGCGGCGCCTGTTCGGGCGTCTCGCGCTCGTGGATCCGTCGGCGCCGTACGAGGAGATCAGGGATCGATTCGAACGGAACCTCCCGCGGCGCGTATACGTATACAAGGAGTATCACGCCCTGGTCGTGGAGCATGGGAAATCGGTCTGCAGGAAGGCGCCTCTCTGCGAAAAATGCCTTTTGAAAAGACTCTGCCTTATGTATCTTGAGAGAAAGGAACCGACACAAGGGAAAAGCGGTTAGCGGGGCTATTGCGGGCTCGAAGACGTACTCGGTGAGGGGGAGTCGATTTGTGCCGTTATTTTGTTAAGAATAATTATTGACTTTGGGAGCAATTCCAAATAATATAATGGGGTTGCTGGATTCTCAGGAGGCAGTCCACATGATCTCATTCGAGGAGACAATTCAGAAACTTCGCAGCGAGGGATTCAAGCTGACGCCTCAGAGGCTCGCGGTGATCAGATATATGCTCGGAAACACCGAGCATCCGTCCGCGCTCAAGATCCACAAGGAGCTGCGGCGCCGCTATCCGACTCTTTCCTTCTCGACCGTGTACAATACGCTCAGCATGCTCGAGAAGATCGACGAGGTGCAGTCGCTTCACATATTCGACGGCTACCTCAACTACGATCCGAACACGAGCCCTCACATCCATTGCTACTGCAAGTCGTGCGGAATGATCTCCGACATCGTGATGGAGGGAAGGGACGACGTAGTTGTTCCCCGCAAGGAGATAGAAGGATTCCTTATCGATAACATCGGCGTCGTCTTCAAGGGCACCTGCACGCACTGCAGATAGGGAGGGGCCCGGTTGATAGCTCAGGGCTGGAAGTGCTCCGTCTGCGGACATGTCGCCGTCGGATTGTTTCCTCCCGATACATGTCCCAAGTGCAACGCTCCGCGCGATGCCTTCAAGGCCGAGCACGAGTTCCTCTTTCCCCCCGAAGAAACAGAAGGAGTCATCAAGGCGTGCTGGAAGGTCAGCTACGGGCTCTATGTCGTATCGTCGGTTTCGGGGGAGCGGATCAACGGCCAGATCTGCAACACCGTTTTCCAGA
>JAPLKY010000110.1 GCA_026387805.1 Candidatus Krumholzibacteriia bacterium | reverse complement strand
GCCGAACCCTTCCATGAGCTGCCGCCCGTGCGAGAGCCTCGCATAGTGCCACTTGCACACGCTCTGCGCGGTCACGATCGCGTCCGGCGGGATCGCTGCGAGGTTCGTGCAGGTGTGGTCGATGACGACCGGAGAGGCGAGCGTCCTCGCCGTCGCGAGGTTCGCGGCGGCGCCGCTCAACAGGCCGGCTGCAAGAATCCCAATGATGATTGCTCTCATGGCATGTCTCCCTGATGATGAAATGATTTATGGCGCCAACGGTGTTTCTGATTGCGGAGCTTTAGATATGGGTCAGGTTGTTCTATCGAACAAACTGCAATTACTATTCCACGGTGCGAAGCTCATCGAATGCCGGCGATCGACGGGATACGTCGTTTCCAGTTGCGGAACGCCCTTCCCCCCGGCGGTCGGTTGTCATGCGCGGGAACGGGAAGAGCGCCTCGAACGGTCCGGTGCGCGCGCGGTCCGAGCATTTCATTTTGCCATCGCTCGTGCCGTTTGATACCGTCGGGGCGCGCCGTCGGATAACGCCATCGGGGGCTTTGCGGCGGTCATGCTTGCTCCCGGCGCGTCGCTGGCAATTTAAACTAATTGCGAATTAATGTCAAGAGAGCGCTGTCGCAAGCGAAGAAATTAGCTCCACTATCTTCCATTATTGTCTTGACAATTGGTTATTATTGAGAATAATTATTATTTATAGCGTTTGATGGGCACTCGGCACTGATATGGCGCAGACGCGCCGATAGAGGCGATGGAATCATGATGAAAGGCAGTCAGGTGTCGCTCGTAGTGCTCCTGGCCGCTATCGGATTCCGGGGCGCCTTCGCCGCGGAGCGGGAGAAGGGGACCATCATGGTGGAGACGAAGAGAGAAACCGGCGTCGCTACGTTCGCGGGGGGATGTTTCTGGTGCTCCGAGGCCGATTTCGAAAAGGTGAACGGCGTGGTGAAGGCGATCTCGGGTTACACGGGCGGGGAGGCCGCCAGTCCGACCTACGCCGAGGTCTGCGGCGGGAAGACAGGGCATTTCGAGGCCGTGCAGGTTTACTACGATCCCTCGAGGGTCCGATACGAAAAACTGCTCGAGGTCTTCTGGACGCACGTCGATCCGACCGACGCGGGAGGACAGTTCGCGGACCGGGGACCGCAGTATCGAAGCGCCATCTTCTATCATGACGGCGAGCAGAAACGTCTCGCCGAGCGATCGAAAGCGGCGCTCGGCGCATCCGGCATTTTCGACGGGCCGATCGTGACCGAGATCAGGGCGTTCGTGAAATTCTACGAAGCGGAGAACTACCATCAGGATTACTATAGAACGTGCTCCGCGCAGTACGGAAGATACCGGTCGGGTTCCGGTCGCGACGCTTTTCTCAAGGCCGTCTGGGGAGACGGCTCGGAAACGCTCAAGAAGAGACTCTCTCCGACGCAGTACGAGGTGACGCAGCAATGCGGCACCGAACCCGCGTTCGCGAACCCTTACTGGGACAATCATCGCGAAGGGATATACGTCGACGTCGTGTCGGGCGAGCCGCTCTTCAGCTCCCTCGACAAGTTCGATTCGGGCACGGGGTGGCCGAGCTTCACGAAGCCTCTCGATCCCGGCGCCGTCGTGGAGAAGGATGACCGGAGCCTGCTCTCGACGCGCACCGAGGTTCGGAGCAAGCGCGGCGATTCGCACCTCGGACACGTCTTCCCCGACGGGCCGCGGTCTACGGGGCTCCGCTATTGCATCAACTCGGCGGCCCTTCGGTTCATACCGAAGGAAGATCTGGAGAAGGAAGGCTACGGCGAGTACCTGAAGCTGTTCGGGAAGAAATAACCCGCGGGAGAACCGGCCCGCGGCGGGAAGATCGATCTGCGATACTTCAAGGAAGCAGAGGGTGACGAAGCGAGCCGTCACCCTCTGCTCATTCGGTAGGTGGGATTACACGCCGTCGGCGACGGTAAGCGTCATGGTCTTCTGGGCCGATGCAACAACTCCCGCGGCGAGGGTCGCGGAGAAGTTGTAGCTGATACCCAGACCGCTTTCGGCAAGCGTGGTGATGCCCGTGACGAGATCCTGCGCGGACGCCGTCAGGGTCACCTGGCCGGAGCTGGTTCCGCCCGTCGGAGCGACGAGAGTCACTTTCAGAGACGTGTTGGCCGGCATCGCCGTGTTGATGGCACCCGTGATCTTCTTGGTGGCGATGTTGGTCGTGATGGCGTACGTTGTCGTCGCATCGGTGACGGCCGTCGGCTGAGCGCCGGGAACCGCGGTAACGACGATGAGGGCCCCGGGGTTTCCGCTGACGGTGATCTCGTTGATCGCCGATACCTGATAGGTGATCGTCTGAGGGGCATTGTCGGCGGCACATGCATTGCCCGCCGCCACAGCCGACAGAGCGACCATCGCGAGAACGAAGAGCTTCCGCATTTTCTACCTCCTGAGTAGAGTGAAAGTGGATCGCTGCGAATGCGGACTGACGCAATCGGCGTGCCCGCGCGGAGATGGGTCTTCGCCGGCCCGTGACTTTCGTACTGTTTCTGCGGGACGAACGGATGAGCGGCGGAGGGAGTTCGGCCGCGAATGCGACGCGTGATCCCCGAGGCACCGTCGCGTTTCGGTCGCGTGAATAAACGAGTTGAGAGGGGATGATGCTTCGGCGCGCCCGCCGCGCTCTCCCCGGGAGAATTAGTGAGTGGTCCTATTCATTATTTCGACGGAGTCGGAGGCGTGTATCTCGAAGCCGGTCAACTTCAATGCAGATTCGCAAACGGCATGGATTGTCTTGTGCCGCTTGCGAGGGCTCGGCGGCCCGTGGGCGTTCGAGCGGTTGCGTCCGGACCGAGGACGGGCCGGTTCCTCTCGATCAGCTGGCGGCGGGAGATAAGGCGCGGCGCCACGGCTCGATCCGAACCGTGCCTTTTTCGCGGTGCTTCGCCTCATAGAGACATCGGTCGGCGATCCCGATGAGGGTGTTGAAATCTATCGATTCATCGATCGAGACCCGGTCGAAGCCGGTTACGCCGAACGTGGCGGACAGGTGGATCTGCTCGCCTTCGATTTCGATGAATCTTTGCCGAATGATACGCGCGAACCGCTCCGCGGCCGCGCCGCCCCCCTCGGCGGTCGTTTCCGGGAGAACGACGATGAATTCGTCCCCTCCGAATCGGGCGATCCAGTCCACATCCAGCCGGATGGATGAAGAGATGCACTCAACGAACGTCACGAGCGCCCGATCCCCCGCGAGGTGGCCGTACGTGTCGTTGATGCTCTTGAAGTGATCGATGTCGCAGAGAACGATCGAAAACGAGCGCAGGTACTTCTGGGCTCTCTTGATCTCCCTCGGGAGATGATCATTCAGATAGTTGCGGTTGTAGATGCCGGTGAGCGGATCCCGTATCGAGAGAGCCGTGATCGCTTCGTTGGCGCGTTTCAGGGAATGCTCGAGCTCGAGGATTCGTTTCGCCGTGTTCAACCGGGCGATCAGTTCCGCGGGGTGGAACGGTTTGGTGAGAAAATCGTCCGCGCCGGAGCGAAGTCCGGTGACGATATCGTCCTTGGCGCTCTTTGCGGTCAGGAGCACGACGTAGATATATCCGTCGGTCGGAAGGGCTCGAATCGCAGCGCAGAGCTGGATGCCGTCCATTTCCGGCATCATCCAGTCGGTCAGAACGATGGGGAAGAAGCGCTCCTTGAACAGCTCGAGCGCCGTGCGGCCATTCTCGGCCGCGGTGACCGAGAAGCCGGCCTTCTCGAGCGTGAGCTCGAGCTGGCGCCGCAGCGCGGGATGATCCTCCACGATGAGCACGGGATAGCCGCTGTTCATTTCTTCAATATCTTTTCCGGGGCCTCTGTCCCATCTGTCGCCTGTTTTACGCCGAGAAGCCGCTCGACCGCGGCGAGATGCCGCTCGAGCGAGAGCACCGCCTCATGAGTCTCATGCAGCTTGCTGTCGCGGCTCTTTTCCTCGATCATGTGCGCCGTACTGCTCATGTCCGAAAGCCCGAGGTTCGCCGCCGCCCCTTTGAGCGAATGGGCCGCCCTGCCTGCGCTCTGGGCGTCGCCGGCCGCAGCCGCCGTCTTGATGGCGGCGAGATCGGAACGGGACGCATCGACGAACAGTTCGAGAATCGCGCGGTACTCCTCCTCGTCGAGCTCGAGATCGCCGGCCAATTGGGTGATGTTCATAGTGCCTCCGATTGCGTGGATTTCCGAACGCGCGACGTGAAATGGAACGTGCTGCCCTTTCCCGGCTCGCTTTCCACCCGGATCTCGCCTCCGAGGAGGGTCGCGATCTGCCTGCAGATCGTGAGTCCGAG
>JAPLKY010000142.1 GCA_026387805.1 Candidatus Krumholzibacteriia bacterium | reverse complement strand
CGATATCACGAATCCGCGAAGCCCTTCGTATCGCGCGCTCGGTCCGACCGATTTCATCTCCGAAGGGGGCGGCTACCGGCTCGTGGTCAACGTCGACGAATCGCTGACGGCGCGGAGCTTCATCGCCCTCGCCGGCGGCGGCGCGGAGCGCCTCGCGGTGCGCGCGGTTTCCGTCGACGCGCCGTCGCGCCTCCGCGAGACGGCCGGGTCCTATCAGGCGCTCGTCATCTCGCACCGCGATTTCATGACGAGCAGCCTCGCCGATTACGTCGCCCGGAGGAGGAGCCAGGGCTACCGCGTGCTCCTCGCGGACGTCGAGGACGTCTACGACGAGTTCAACGGCGGGCTGCCGCACGCGAGCGCGATCAAGCGATACGTCAAGTACGGTCTCGATCATTGGGGGGTGGAGTACGTTCTCCTCGTGGGGGACGCGAGCGAGGATCACCGGCGGCTCGTCTACCGGCCGGCTCCCGATCAGGGATCCGGTCCCGATTATGTCCCCTCCTTCACCTATTCGACGAGCGTGAGCGGTTCGTTCGACGACGAGGTCATCTACTCGGACAAGTACTATTCGTATCTCGACGAGACCGTTCCCGTCTCCTCGGGGATGGCCGGGGCTCCGCTGCTCCCGGGCGGCTACCCTGACGTATTCATCGGCAGGCTTTCCGTCGGGAACGATATCGAGCTCAGGGCCGTCACCAACAAGATCAACAACATGGAGACTCCGCAGCCCAACGATGCATGGCGCCGGCGTCTCGTTCTCCTCTCCGACGACGCGTGGTCCGGCGGCGGAAGCGACTACCGATACCGCTCGTACGAGTACGATTTCGAGCGGAGCACGGACAGCTGCGCGGCGGCCGTGGAAAGGGCGCTCCCCGGGGGATTCGACGTGCAGAATATCCGCCTTTCCCTGTATACCGATCCGATCCATCCGAACAGAACCGAGAGCGGTCCGGCGGTTCTGAGCAAATCCATCGCGGCCGCGAGAGGCTTCTGCACCCCTGCCGTCAACAAGGCGCTCAACCGGGGATGCCTCTGGTACATGTTCCAGGGGCACGGGAACCGGGCCGTTCTCACGACGGAGGCCGCCTACTCTCTGGGATTCTACATGGATCCCGACAGCCTGCGGATCTACAAGCCGTTCATCTTCGTCGGCATCGGTTGCCACATCAGTGGCTTCGCGATCCAGGGAGAGTACAACTACGTTGAAGTGGGACCGAACGGCGATTGCATGAGCGAGCAGCTCCTCTTCAAATCCGGGGCGGGCGCCGTCGCAACGTACGCGAGCACCGGATTCGAGTACCTTACCCAGAACGCCGTGCTCGTCGAACAGCTGCACAGAACCATCTTTCAGGCGCCCCCCGCCGATTCGGTCGGGCCGCAGAACGAGTACACGGGCGCTCACTGGATATTCGGCGAAGCGATCGCGAAGGCGGAGATCGAGCAGATCGACCATACGGCGTACGGGACGGATCAGGTGTTCCGGTACTGCATCCTCGGAGATCCGATGCTCAAGATCGATCCGGGTCCCCCGCTCATGCGGCTCGAGGCCGATTCCGCGGGCGAATATCGCGTCGTAATCCCCGGCGATACGATGAGGGCCCGCGGCGGCGCGAACCTCGTCAAGCTGCGCCTCATGGTGAGCGACATCGTGGCGATCGGGCGCATCACGCTCAGGGTGAACGGCGAGGACAGCACCGGCTCGCTGAGGATCACTCCGCTCGTCGACGCCGACAAGACGTACGCGCGCTCGTATCAGGTGGACTACGACTATACGATCGATCCGAATGACGATGCCTTGCTCTTCCAGGTGTTCTCGCCGGACGGCCGAGAGGTCGGCCGCTTCGACGTGCCGATCCTGACGAGCGTGAGGCTGTACAGCGACGGCGACTACGAGATCGGCGCCGGCGTCGAATCGCCTCCCGCCGCCAATTTCATCGTTACGGCCGATTTTCCCGCGTATCTTCCGGAGGCGCCGGTGCTTTCCATCGACGGGATCAGCCAGGAGGGCAGCATCGTCTTCTCGGCGCGCGATCCGAATCTCCCGTTGCGATGGAAGGCTCAGTTTCACAGGACGCTCACGAGCGGGCTGCACGTATTCACCGTGAGGGCCGGAGATTTTTCGCGGGATATCTCGTTCAACGTCACGGGGAACGATCTCGTTGCGAACGCCTTCAGCTTCCCCAATCCCTTCAGAGGGGAAACGAATATCGTTTACAGTCTCAACCTCGCGGTCGAATCGGTGACGATCGACATCTACAACGTGAGCGGCGTGCGCATCAGAAGCCTCGATCCGCCGCCGAGCAGGCTCGGACCGGCGAGCTTCGCCCGGCCCCATTCCGTCCTCTGGGACGGACGCGACCTCGCGGGGGATCGCGTCGCGAACGGCACGTACATCTATGTGATCCATATCAGCCGCTCGGGGAAGACGATCGACATCAAAGGAAAGAGCGTCAAGCTCGAATAATATCGCTTTACCTCCACGGGGAACCTTCTTTACAATCGCCTCGAAGGAGACGTCCGCGCGCTTGGGATGCTCCTCGATCTCGAACCGGCCTCATCCCCGGGAGGTTCTGTTTTGAAGAAGCGTCTCGCGGCACTCAAGAAGAAGGAGAAACGCCTCATAGTCGGAATCGAAACGGGAAGCCCCCCCGGCAAGCTCGGGGCCGCTCTCGTCGAGGTCTCGGGGAGCGGAGACGAAACGATCTTGTACCTGCGCGGCTTCATAAGCCGTCCCTTGAATCCGGAGCTCGTGGCGACGATCTGCGCTCTCGATCGCAACGAGAAATTCGATTCGGAGGAGCTCGCGGGCATCAATTTTCTCGTCCTCAGCCAGCTCTCGAAGCTTTACGACAACGTGCTCGAGGAAGCCGCCGTGAAACCGGAGGACGTCGATTGCATCGGGCTCAGCTGCCTGGAAGTCGGGGAGCTCGCGTTTCCGGGCGATCCGTCCGTGTTCAGCGAGATGACGAATCGTGTCGTGGCGAGCCGGTTCAGGATCGGCGTGGAAAACGGGGCCGGTGGATTCGTCGCCGTTGAGGAGGCTCTTCTCCAGGGAATCGTGGGCGAGATGATCGACCGGTTCGGGCTGGACGAAGAGGCCCGGGAGGCGGTCGCCGTAGCGCTCCTCGCGAATGAGTCGATTTTCCACGAGGCCGTGAGCGTGTGCGAGGGAAGCGCCGCCGCGAAGGGCAAGGGGCGCAGGAGCCTGAGGGCGATAAAGCACACGGGCGCATCGTCCGCCGCGGCGGGAGGGGTGTGCCTGAGCGGGGAGTTCTTCTTTCCGGGTTGAATATATGAGAAGGTTCGATCGCCGGTCTCTCGCGGCGTTCTTCTTCTTCGCGCTCGCTCTCTCGGGTTGCGGCGGGAAGCGCGCGATGATGGAAAGGCCTCCCGTCGGGGACGAGCTGCTCCGTGGAGAGCCCTCCGTCGAAGCCGGGCCCGCGCCGCAGCCGCCGCAGGAGGAGGAGCGGCTCCCCGTCGAAGAGCAGATACCGCGGACGGTCATTCTCGCCGAGACTCCTCGCGTCAGGGTTCTTATCCTCGAATCGCGGCAGCCGGTGCGCCTGCGGATCACGTCCGCCTTCCGCATCGGCGTGGACGCGAATGACGAGCCGCTTGCGACGATGGATCGCGGGGGGGATTTCACC
>JAPLKY010000048.1 GCA_026387805.1 Candidatus Krumholzibacteriia bacterium | reverse complement strand
AGACTCCTCCCGTCTCTATCTGGTATACGGGAATACCGAGCACGGCGATCTTCTCGGCGTCGGTCGTCGTCTGAATGTCCCCCTCGATGACGCCGACGGAATGCCTCCCTTTGAGGAGGGGGATCGTCCGGAGCAGCAGGGACGTTTTTCCCGCTCCGGGCGCGCTCATCACGTTGATCGAAACGATCCGCTTCGCGGAGAGCAGCTTCCTGTTCTCGCCGGCGATCGCATCGTTCTTCCCGCGGAGATCCTCTCCGATCCGGATCTCGTGCATGAGCTCTCTTCCCTTTCCCGGCTACGCGCCCGAATCCTCCGATTCCCCAGCGCGGTCGCCGACGAGAATATAATCCACTTCCATCTCCCTGCCGGAGCGTATCTCGATCTCGGTGGAACCGCACACGGGGCATATGAAGACAAAATCGCTCGGATTCGAATCCCCACCGCATCCCGTACAATGAACCCGCAGCGGGACCTTCTCCACGTCGAGCGAGGCCGCTTCCGCGGCCGTTCCTTTCGCCAGCACGTCGAAAGCGAAACGCAGCGCGTCCTCGCTTACCCCGGCCATCTCGCCGATCCTGAGGTGCACGAGCCGCACCGGCCCGTTCCCTTCCGCGAGCGCCGCCCGATCGACGATGGCAAGAAGGTTCTTCATGAGGGAAGTCTCATGCACCCCTGTTCCTCCTCGCGGAGAGCTCTATCGATATCCGTGCATGCGGCGTTCCCCTGATCTCTCCCGCTATCTCGTCCGCAAGGACTGGAATGACGCGCTTCACGGCATCCGTGCACTGCTCTCCGAGGGTGAGCGTATCCCCAGCCTGCACCCCGAAGATAACGATTTCATCGGGCATATGAAACTCCAAACGGCGCCCGAGCGCGAGGGCCGTGACGATATCGATATCATGGAACGAGGCAAGCCTCGGCGTGATCCGGATATCGTCCGGCTTCATCCTGAAGACGACCCCGGGTTCCTCGCCGTCGAGCTGAATCGCGTCGACGATGTACGCGCGATCGTATCCTTTGAGAATTTCGATGAGATCAAAACCGGCGAGCTCGGCCTCGCGAACGTCCGCCGCCCCGCCGATGCGTTCCCCGAGCGCCCGCGCGACGTAGATTCCGGCCCCGTCGTCGCTGAGAATCGTATTGCCGAGCCCGAGTACGATTGTTTTCACGTAGCGGCAGCCTGCCCCGCCCGGCCGTCTCTACCTCGAAACGGTCCGGATCGTTTCCCCGCCCGCGTTCTTGATCTCGATCGTCAGGGGCATCCGGCCGGGAAGGCTGTGCGTCGCGCAGCTGAAACATGGATCGTAGATGCGAAACGCCATCTCGACCATGTTGAGCAGCCCCTGCTTGACCTCGCCCCCCTTGCCGATGAACTTCATCGCGGCCTTCTTGACCGCCATGGAGATCGGAGCGTTGTTGTTCGTCGTCCCCACGATGAGGTTCGCCTTCGTGACGATTCCGCGCGCGTCGGTGACGTAGTGGTGAGTGAGCGTTCCGCGCGGCGCCTCGACGATTCCCACTCCCTCGGAAGGGGTCGTCGATGGAATCAGGCGGACGTTCGGGTCGAGAATCTCCTCGTCG
>JAPLKY010000130.1 GCA_026387805.1 Candidatus Krumholzibacteriia bacterium | reverse complement strand
ATACTATCGAACGGGAAAACGGGCGTATCTTTTCGCGGGCGCGCTCCTCGCGTGCGCGGGCACGGCGTTTCACGTGGTATTCGCGATGCTGCTCGGCGTCTCCCTCGCGGGCCTGTTCTTCTACGTCACGCTTCTGCGAAGCGGCGCCTCATGGCGCGGGGCCTTCTGGAGGAGCGTTCCGCTCCAGATCGCGGGTCTGGCGATTCCGCTCGCGATCCGGGCTCCCGGCGCGTTTGCCGCTTCGAATGCGGTTCATACGCACGTGCAGGGAATGCTCGTCTTTTCCCCCAACCTGGCGGTCGTCGATCCGACCGAGCTTTTGGTGAGGTATGGGCCGGTCTTTCTCTTCGCGCTCCTTGTCGCTCCGTTCTTTCCGTTCATCGCCGAGCGCGGCGAGCGGCGCGGTCTCGCGTTCGTGCTCTTCATCGTGCCGGTCATCCTCGTGCTCGATCCTCTCATCGGCTCGGCGCTCGAGCGGCGCATCGGGTACCTGCACTATCGCATCCTGGATGCGGCGCCTCTGGTCGTTTTGCTTGCGCTCGTCGTCGGCGGTCTCGCGGAGCGGCTCATAACGGGCGCGGCGGCGCAGCGGGAGAGCGGGAGGCCGCGTCCCCTGCTGTCGGCCCGCGGCGCGGTGATCCGGATCGCAGCCGCGGGGCTCCTCGGGCTCTTTATCGCGTATCCGTTGCGTATGGCATCGACGCGCGTCGCGGAATCGGTTCGCGTGCTCATCGAGAAGCCCTCCCCGATACCTCCGCCGTATGCGGCCCTGTTTGCGGCGCTCGGCGAGAAGGTGCCGGATCACTCCGTCATCGCGAGCGATCCGGTGACGAGCTACGTTCTTTCGGCCTATACGGACTATTTCGTCACGGTCATCCTCGACCAGCATTGCTCTCCCGCCGACACGAGCGCGATCGAGCGCCTGCGCGAGGCACGGAACCTCTTGAGCCCCGCGATACCTTTGTCGGCGAGCCGGGCATGGCTCGATCGGATGGGTGCGGATTACGTGCTCATCAACGCCAACGTTCCCGAAAGGGCCGATTTCTTCAATTCCTTCCTGCCCGGGGAGGCTCCGGAAACGCGCGAGAAGTTTCTGACATGTCCATCGTTCGCCGCGAGCGCGTTCGAACGGGAGGGATTTTCTCTGTTCGGATTGCGCCGGGATTCCTCCGGATCTCCTGCGGTGAAGGCATGCTCGATCGCGCGGATGACGGCGGTTCCGTGCCCCGCAACGGAAGACGCCTCCGGAAATGGAGCGATCGACGCGGCCGAAGGAACCGGCGTCGGGGAAGGAATCTCTCTCGTGAATCTCACGGTCGATAACTATATGCTGCGTTCCGGCGACACCCTCGAAGGGCATGCGTGCTGGAAGGCGTTGCGGAACGCGAGCTTCGGCCTTCCGTTCGACGTGATCATTCGAATCGATGCCGCATTTCCGAAAGGGGCGCTCTATCGCGACTGGTACGGCAAGCAGTACCGGCGGATCATCGAGCGGAGGGGAGGCGCGTATTACCGCTTCACGTGGCGGATCCGTCTCATGAGCGGTCCGGCGTATCCCGATATGTGGGAGACGGGACGCTCCGTGAGGCAGGATTTCGCCCTACCGCTTCCGGCCTCCATCGTGCCGGGCCCCTACGAAGTGCGCGTCAAGGTGATTCGCGCGCCCTATCTCGAGAACCGGAGCGTCGCGGACTACCTCTCGAATAATGATTCGTTCCAGGGCGTGCCCGTCGGAATGATCTACCTGCGGGAGGAATCGGGAAACGGAGCTTCCGGTCGGGAGGATGCGCGATCGCCTGCGCATCATATCAGGTGACGCGGTATGACGGGATGTGAAAAGAGCCGATACCGGATCGTATATTTCTCCGACGCCCCCTGGTTCGGCGGCGCCGAGAAATACCTGCTCCTTCTCGCGACCGGGCTGAACCGGGACGAGTTTCACCCGGAGCTCGTCATGAACCGCAATCCCCGTCTCGCCGGCTTCGCCGCGTCGATGGCGGACGGGGGCGTTCCCGTGCATGAGGTATCGCTCAACGTGCCTCATTCTCCGGCGGGGATTTCCTTTTTTATATCGGTGCTTCGCCGTCTCCGGCCCGCGATTTTCCACTGCAATCTTCCCGGACCGTGGAGCTCGCAATACAGTCTCGTGGCGCCCCTGGCGCGGCTCGCGGGCGTGCGGCACGTCGTGACGACGGAGCATCTTCCCATGGTGCCGCCGTTCGCGAAGGGGAGATTCATCCGGGGATTCGGAAGCCGTTGGGTCGAGCGCGTCATCACGGTGAGCGAGAATAACGTGAGCTACCTTGTCGATTATCATGGCGTGCCGCGCGAGAAGATACGGGTCGTCAGGATCGGGATCCCCGAGCCGGCTCGGGGCACATCCGCGTCGGTGCGCGAGATGCTCGGACTCTCGAGGGAGGATTTCATCTGCGTGATGATCGGAAGCCTTGAGGAGCGCAAGGGGCACGCCCGGGCCTTCGATGCCCTGGCCGCGCTTCCGGGCGACGTGAAGATGCTCGTCGTGGGCGCGGGGGACGATGAGAGCGCGCTGCGCGCGAAGGTCGATTCTCTCGGCCTTGGGCGCCGCGTGTATTTTCTCGGATATCGGGCCGACGTCGACGCGATTCTCTCCGAATGCGACGCCCTCGTGCTCTCTTCGATGCTCGAGGCTACTCCGTACGTCATCATCGAAGCGATGGCGTCCGGACTTCCCGTTGTCGCGAGCGGCGTGTACGGCATACCGGAGATCGTGCGGGACGGGGAGACCGGGATTCTCGTCGATCCGGGCGCGCGCGAAGATTTCGCGGGGGCGATCCTGGCCCTCGCGCGGGATCGCGATCGCCGCTCCCGCATGGGGAGAGCGGCGAGAAGGCGCTACGAGGAGATGTTCCGCGTCGATCGATGCGTCGAGGAGACGCAGGCGGTCTACCGGGACCTGCTCAGAACGGATTCGAAGAGCCTGAGGTAATCGTCCCCCCGGTCCCTGATGTCGTGGTTGGCTCTCACGTACCGGATCGCTCTCGCCGACATCTCGGACCGCATCGTCCGATCCGCCCGAATGCTCCGCACCGCCTCGACGAGCCCCTCGAACGTGCCGGTCACGATTCCGATGCCGTTCTTCTCGAGGATCCCGTCCGGGTCGATCTCGATCGTGATGACGGGAACCCCGTGCGCCCATGCGTGGAGGTAGGTGTTCGGAAAGCCCTCGAGGGTGGATGTATTGAGGAGCGCGCATGCTCCGCGATAATACTCGTCCATCTCGGGGGGAGGAACGAACGGGATATACTCGACGTTCGGAATGCGCTTGGCGACCTCGGCTATCGCGGAGGCGTAGCGCTCGTCTCCCGCGTATCCGCCGATGACGGTGAATCGCTCGTCCGGAAGGGATCGGGCGAGATCGAGAGCCAAATTCGGTCTCTTGGTGCCTTGAAATCTTCCCACCCACAAGAATCCAGGATCGCGGGCTCGACCGCGCGCGTTCGGGAGCGATTGCGGAGGCTCCGCGTCGGCTCGCGTCCGATCCCCTGAAGGGATCTCGATGCCGTTCCGGATGAGCGCGGTCTCTCTGCCGAAATTCTCGAGCATGAGGCGACGCTGCTTTTCGGTCTGCGATATGACGGCGTCCGCCGTCCGGATGCCGTACCGGTAGAGAAACGATATCGGCCAGGGGATCGCTCCCCGGCCGTCCGGATAGCAGTTATAGTCGATGCCGAGGGAGAAGGTGAACGCCTTGCCGAGATCGGAGGCGAAGCGCGCGAGCTGCCCGGTGAAGAACGCCGTCGAGCGTTGGTTGTAGATATCAGCGTCGGCGATTTTCATCGCGCGTCGGATCCTGATCATGTCGGGGACGAATCGCAGCTTCCTGTTCCCCTTGAACGGCGTGAACGATTTGATGAGCATGATCCCGTCGACGGTTTCCACCTCGTCCTGTCCGTAATCCCCGACGATGAAGGAAACGTGGATCCCCTTCGCTTTCATATGGTTCGCGAGGAGCAATTGCTGTGTTTCGGCGCCTCCCGCCCATGCCGTGCGGTCCGGTCTGAAATAGGAGTACGCCGTCGGCGAGAAGAAGCAGACCTTCATGGTCGGGAATACTACCGGATGCACCTTGCGGCTTTCAATAACATTCGGCTATACTGTGCGCGTGGACGGCCGTGTATCTCGAGACAAGGAGCGGTTTTCTATGAAGGGTGTCATTCTTGCCGGCGGACTCGGCACTCGCCTGTATCCTCTGACGAAGGTGACGAACAAGCATCTTCTCCCCGTATACGACAAGCCGATGATCTTCTATCCGATTCAGACCCTGATCAACGCGGGAATACGCGACATTCTCGTCGTAACGGGAGGCAACAACGCGGGCGAGTTCCTCCGGCTCCTCGGCAACGGAAAGGACTTCGGGCTCGCGCACATCAACTATACGTATCAGGAGGGGGAGGGGGGGATCGCCGAGGCGCTCCGCCTCGCGGAGTACTGGGCTGCGGGGGACGGGATCTGCGTGATCCTCGGGGACAATATCATCGAGAAGAATATCGTGAAGGCGGTCGAATCGTACCGGAAGCAGGGAGGCGGAGCGAAGATCCTCCTCAAGGAGGTTCCGGATCCCGAGCGCTTCGGCGTGCCGATTCTCGACGGAAACCACGTCGTCAAGATCGAGGAGAAGCCGAAGAAGCCGGGTTCCGCATTCGCGGTAACGGGGATCTACCTCTACGATGGAGGAGTCTTCGAGATCATCAGGACGCTCAAGCCCTCCGCGCGCGGGGAGCTCGAGATCACCGACGTCAACAACGCCTATATCGGACGGAACGGGCTCACGTGGGATATCCTCGAGGGGTGGTGGACCGACGCCGGGACGTTCGAATCGCTCCGGCGGGCGACGAACCTCGTCGCGGAAACCGGGGCGAACAGGCTCGATTGAGCGTCACGCGAACGTGGAGGCGACGTATTCGTCGAGGGCTTCTTTCCAGCCGCGCATGGGGGCGAGGCCGAGAAGCTCGAAGCCGTAGTTACGCATCGCTTCCATGCGGGGGCGGGGGGCGGGCAGGGGAAATTCTTCGGACGGAACGCTCACCAGACTGCAATTCCGGATACCCGCGGCGGCGACGATTTCGCGGGCCATTTCCAGGCGGCTCACGCAGCCGGTGTTCACGCAGTGATACTTTCCATAGAGGCCCGATTCGATAAAGCCGCATATCCCCCTCGCGAGATCGGCGGTATAGGTCGGCGAACCGAACTTGTCGTTGACCGCCTTGAGCTCCCGGGAAATTCGCGCGCGCTCGACGATCTTGGCGACGAACTTCTTGTCGTCGCGTCCTCCGCCGAAGAGCCAGCACGTGGAGAAGATGTAGAATCGGGACAGTATGTCGCGGATGCCGAGCTCGCCGAGATACTTCGAGCGCGCGTACTCGTTGACCGGGGAGACGGCATCGAATTCGATATAGGGTGCGTCCTTGCGACCGTCGTACACCATGCCGGTGCTGACGTATACCATGACGGCATCGCAGCGCAGGCACGCGAGCGCGACGTTTCTCGTCCCGACGGCATTGATGCGGTGCGCCTCCTGCGGATTCGTCTCGCAGCCGTCGACGTCGGTCATCGCGGCGAGGTGGAGGACGAATTTCGGCTTCGCGCGGCGGATCTCTTCGGCGATCGCCCCGGCGTCGCGGACGTCGGCCTCATGGAAATCGGGCGGGAAGACGTCGTAGCGCTCGGCGAACACGGGAGCGGCGGCCTTGCCGAGCATTCCTTTCGCGCCGGTGATGTAGATTCTTTC
>JAPLKY010000341.1 GCA_026387805.1 Candidatus Krumholzibacteriia bacterium | reverse complement strand
TCCTCGGCGAGCGCATCGGTTTCGCTCCCGGGGACATCGTCGACCGCGGCGGACGCGTCCTCGGGCGGCACGACGGCGCTCATTTCTACACGATAGGCCAGCGGAAGGGGCTGCGCGTCGCGGGAGGGATTCCGCTGTACGTGTCGGAGATCGACACGCGCGCGAACCGCGTCGTTCTCGGACGCAGGGAAGAGATCTTCAGCGAGGGCGCCGTCTGCGGAGGTCTGCGGCTGAGGAGCCGCGATCTCTCCAGGGGCCTCGCGGCCAAGATCAGGTACGGCCGCGCTCCGGCGGACGTGGCGCGCGCCGTCCGGCGCGGGTCGCTCCTCGAGGTGGTATTTCGCGAGCCGCAGTGGGCGGTCACTCCGGGGCAGTCGCTCGTTCTCTACCGCGGCGACGTCGTCGTCGGCGGAGGGATCATCGAAAAAGTGACGTGATGGCGAAGCGCATTGGTGTCGTTTCCGTACTCCTTCTCGTCGGGATCGCGTTTGCGGCCGCTTCGCGCCCGGCTGTTCCTCGCCCGGCCGCGGCGGAGAACGTTCCCGTGGGATACCAGATTCTCGAGGCCGGGAACGGCTCGTTCATCGTCTTCTATCCGCCCCAATTCGCGAAGATGGCCCGCGAAACCGGAGCCCTCCTCGAAGAATCGTCCGGAGGGATCGCGCGCGAACTCGGACTCGAATCGATCGACGGCGTCAAGGTCATCATCGCGTCCGATATAAGGGCGTTCGAGCGGCTGCACGGTGGCGAGATCCCCGAGTGGGGAATCGCGTTTGCGGACGTCGAAAACCGGGTTCTCGGCATCAACGTAGACCTCGTCGAGCGCGACCCGAGCCGTTTCTCTATTGTCGTGCGTCACGAGCTCTCGCACCTCCTCCTCGCTCAACGGGTCGGCGGCGCGAGCATGCCGACCTGGTTCGTGGAAGGGCTCGCCATGATGCAGGCGGGGGAATGGACCCTCTCCGATGAATGGCGATTCATGACGACGGCGGGGAGAAGAGACCTTCCCTACCTCGAGGAGCTCCGGGGGCCCTTCTCGCGTTCAGCGGATAGAGCGGCTCTTTCCTACGGAATGAGCTACTTCGCGGTCCGGAAGCTTCTCGCCGACCGGCCGGGCTCTCTCATGACGCTCACCGCTTTCATCCGCGACACGGGGGACTTCGAGAGCGGCTTCGAGTCGACCTTCGGCCAGACCGTGTACGATTTCGCGGGGAGGCTGTACGTCGATATCGACAGGCGATACAAGACGGCCGGAGCGATCCTGAACGCGGCGCCGTACTGGACCGGCGCGGCTTTCCTGTTCGTCGCGGTCTATCTCGTGAAGCGGGCGCGGAACCGCCGGAAGCTCGAGCGCTGGGAAGAAGAGGAAGCGAGGGAGAGGCGCTTCTGGTATTGACGGCGGCGCGCCCGGGACGTATACTGCACCGAAGCCTTCGCTTTCGGGAAGGTCCGTTTTTCTCTGGAGGGCTAGTCCTAATTGGTAAGGCAGCGGTCTTGAAATCCGCCGGGCGAAAGCCCATGGGGGTTCGAATCCCTCGCCCTCCGCCAGCATAGATCTTATTGAATGATAGGCGGAGAGGTGGCCGAGAGGCCGAAGGCAATCGCCTGCTAAGCGATTGTAGGCTAAACCCCTACCGTGGGTTCGAATCCCACCCTCTCCGCCATGATAGAAGGAGGATCCGTGGCTCATACGTTCATGCTGAAGAAGATTCCGCTCTGGCCGGTGCTGAGAATGAGCTTCGTCGTCTTCATCATCATCGGAATCGTGATCGGGGTCTTCTACGCGGTCATGCTCTCGATGTGGGGAGCTTTCATGAGCTCCTTCACCGAGGCCGGCCTCGGCTCGCAGGTTGCCATGCTGCGGGGACTCGGATTCATTCTCATCCCCGTGATCGCGATCATGTACGCGATCTCCGGCACGATTGTCGTTGCGATATGGACCATCGTTTATAATCTTATAGCCGCGGTCGTCGGCGGCATCGAGCTCGTGCTGGAAGAGAATGGTTCGCGATCCGTTTCGGCACAGCAGCCGCGCGGCGCCGGTGAGAGCGCGCGCGTTCCGCCGGAGAAGACGATCAACGGATTCTGAAGACTCGGTTGCGCCCATAGCTCAATTGGATAGAGCGTCTGGCTACGGACCAGAAGGTTGGGGGTTCGAGCCCTCCTGGGCGCGATTTTCTCTCTTGCCCGGCAATCACCAAAGGCTAATTTTTGCGGGATAACAAAAAGCTCTTGACCCTGCTCGATCAATCGATTAGGCTATTCCTGAGGTCGAAAAGGGGATCGGGCGACGGGTCTGTTAATTCGGAACTCTTTGGCCCATAGAAAGTTGCACTCACCGAGAAGGGAACGCGTATGATAGAGATCAGAACCCACGGCCGAGGCGGTCAGGGGGCGGTGATCGCTTCCGAGATTCTCGCGGAGGCGTTCTTCCGCGAAAAGAAATTCGTCCAGGCGTTTCCCGCCTTCGGCGTCGAGCGGAGAGGCGCTCCCGTCGTCTCATTCACGCGCGTTTCCGAGGGAGAGATCCGCGAGCGATGCGAGATCTACGAGCCCGACCACCTCATCGTCCTCGATCCCGTGCTCCTCGATACGATCAACATCACGGTCGGCCTCAAGGAAGGGGGCTGGATCGTCATCAACACGAACCGCGATCTCCAGGCGAGCGAGATGCTGAAGAAATTCCGCGTCGCTACCGTGGACGCGAACACCATCGCGCTCAAGTACGGTCTCGGCTCGCGATCCGCGCCGATCGTCAATACGGCGATCGTGGGCGCGTTCGCGGGCGCGACGAAGCTCGTGGGGCTCGCGGCGGTGCTGGAGGCCGTCGAAGAGTTCGTCCCGATGCGCAAGGAGAACAACCGAAAGGCCGCCGAGGAGGCATTTCACGGCGTCATCTTCATTTCGAAGTGACGCGTATTCACCGATAGAATCCGGTCGAGCGAGCTTTCGTACCCCGTAAAGGCTGGAGGATACATGGGAGAGAAAATCACCTTCAAGAGCTTCAAGGAGATGCCGCTCTGCGCCATGTCGGTAGCCGACATGACGTACAACCTGACGGGCTCCTGGCGCAACGTGCGGCCGTATTACGATTATAAGGTCTCCCCGTGCCGTCTCGGGTGTCCCACGGCGGAAAATATCCAGCGGTACATCTTTCTCGCGACCGGGAACGACTACGAGCAGGCGTGGCGGACGATCATCGAGTCGAACCCGATGCCCTCGGTGACGGGGCGCGTTTGCTTTCATCCCTGCATGGAGAAGTGCACGAGGAAGGATTTCGACCAGGCGATCAACATTCCCGCGATCGAGCGTTCGATCGGGGACGCAGGGCTCGATAATCCGAAATGGATGGAGAAGACGCGCGCGACGAAGAAAGAGAAGATTGCGGTGGTCGGGGGCGGTCCCGCGGGTCTTTCGTGCGCGTTCTACCTCGCGCGGCGGGGATACCCGGTCACGATCTTCGAGGCGGAAGGCGCCCTCGGGGGAACGCTCCGTTGGGGAATTCCGGAGTACCGGCTGCCGAACGACCTGCTCGACCGCGTCATCGGCTCGATTCTCGAATCGGGCCCCATCACCGTGAAAACGCGCGCGCCTCTCGGCGGAACGGTGACGCTCGAGAACCTCGAAAAGGAATATGCCGCGATCTTCATCGGCACCGGCCTCATGCGCAGCCGCCCGATGGGCGTCGCGGGGGAGGACGGGCCCGGCGTTCAGCGCGGGCTCGAGTTCCTGCGAAAGGTGAACGGCGGCGAGAAGGCCGCTCCCGGAAAGAGAGTGGTCGTCGTGGGGGGCGGGAACACCGCCATGGACGTCGCGCGGTGCGCGCGGCGCGCCGGGAGCGAGGTCACCGTCGTGTATCGCCGCACGATGAACGAGATGCCGGCGATTCCCGACGAGATCGAGGAGGCCGAAAAGGAAGGCGTGTTCTTCCATTTCCTCGCGGCGCCGAAGAGCATAACGCGCGGCGGCGCGGGGCCGCTGAGCGTTGTTTTCCAGCAGATGAAGCTCGGCGATCCCGACGATTCGGGCCGCAGGCGTCCCGTCCCTGACGGGAACAAGACGTTCGCGATGGAGATCGATACGTTGTTCACCGCGATCGGCGAGGAGGGGGACGTCTCCCCGTTCGAGAAAGCGGTTGGGGCGAGCGGCGGGCGTATTCAGATACAGAACGAATCCGGAGAGACGCTGAGCAAGAAGATCTTCGCGGGGGGAGACATCGTGACGGGCGCGGCGAGCGTCGTCGAGGCGATCGCGGCCGGGCGCAAGGCCGCCGAGCGCATCGGCCGGATGCTCTCGCGGGAGCCCGAGCCGGCGGTCGAGGAGCCCCGCACGATCAGCATCGAGAACATCAACACCGCCTACTTCACGAAGGGGAAGCGCGCGCTCGTGCCGCGGATCCCCGTCGAAGAGGCCGTTGCGGGCTACCGCGAGATATATACCGGATACGATGGCGAGCTTCTGCGCCGCGAAGCGGACCGCTGCTTCTCGTGCGGCGTTTGCAATTATTGCGACAACTGCTGGGTATTCTGCCCCGACGTCGCGGTCAAACGCCTCGCCGACGAGTATGAATTCGATTACGACTATTGCAAGGGTTGCCTCGTCTGCGTGACCGAATGCCCGCGCAGCGCCATATCGACGCGGGAGGAGGGAAGATGAAGAAGGTTATCATGGGTAACCACGCCGTGAGCTACGGCGTGCGCGCCAGCGACGTCAAGGTAATCTCCGCGTACCCGATAACTCCCCAGACGCAGATCGTGGAGCTTCTCTCCGAGATGTGCGCCAAGGGGGAGCTCGACGCGAAGTTCATCGCGGTCGAGTCCGAGCACAGCGCGCTCATCGCCTGCGTCGGCGCTTCCGCGGCCGGCGTGCGGACCTTCACCGCGACATCGTCGCAGGGGCTTCTCCTCATGCACGAGATCATCCACTGGGCGGTCGGGGCCCGGCTTCCGATCGTGCTCGTGAACGTCAACCGCTCGGTCGGCCCTCCGTGGAGCATCTGGACCGATCAGAACGACTCCCTCTCGCAGCGCGACACGGGCTGGCTCCAGATCTACTGCGAGAGCAACCAGGAGACGCAGGACACGATCGTGCAGGCGTTCAAGATCGCCGAAACGGTGATGCTCCCCGTCATGGTCGTCCTCGACGCCTTCTTTCTCTCGCACACCTTCGAGATCGTCGACATCCTCGAGCCCGAGCAGGTGCGGCCGTTCCTGCCTCCCTACAAGCCCGAGTTCAAGATCGACATCGACGATCCGCACGCCTTCGGCAATCTCGCGGGCCCGGGGGAATACTTCGAGCTGCGCTACCAGATCGAGCAGGCGATGGTGAAATCGCGTACCGTCGTGCGCGAGGTCGACCGGGAGTTCGAGGAGCGCTTCGGCCGCGGTTACGGCATCGTCAAGCCGTACCGCT
>JAPLKY010000060.1 GCA_026387805.1 Candidatus Krumholzibacteriia bacterium | reverse complement strand
TCGACCGTGGATTTGCCGCCCATAATAGCGTCGGTCGACTCATTCCAACCGGAACCGAAACGGCTGCCGAGGGTGCCATCTTCGAAATCGCTGATCATGCCGAGAGCTAATTCGGCGAGAGGCCCGGACCCGGGCTGACTGGCGGCGGCTTCTCTTTCCTGGGCGATTCTTGCGCGGTAGCTCGTACGGTCCAGCTCCACTCCCTCTTTCCAGATTCCGGCGATGCGGCGCGTGTCTTTTATATCGGCTGTCGGATTGCCTTCGACCAGCAGCAGGTCGGCGCGGAGTCCCTTGGCAATGCGGCCGCGATCGGCGAGACCGAAGACTTGTGCCGGCAGCGCGGTCGCCGCGTTCAGCGCTTCAGCGGGCGAGAATCCCGACTGCACCAGAAACTCCAGCTCCTGATGCAGGCTCGCGCCATAGGTGGTGCCGGGATTGGGGGCATCGGTGCCGGCCAGGACCGGAAGCTTGTTCTTCTTGAAAGTGTCGGCGATCCTTTTCGCCAGGTCGAAATTCTCCTGTGTGAACGATGATCCGGGAAATTCCTGCTTCAGGCCCGGCAAATTGATGAGGGGGATAAGGGGCTCGATCAACGGATCGTTCAACAGAGCGACCCCCGGCTTCAGACCGCAGATGGTGGCGGTGACCGTCAGAGTGGGAATCAGGATGACCCCGTGCTTGCGGGCCATGGCCATCAGGGCTTCATCGGGTTCGCGGTCGTGCCAGACGTGCGCCAGGATATCCGCTCCGCTCTCGATGGCATCCCTCGCATCCTGCATGGTATCGATGTGAACGGCCGCCAGCTTCTTGCGGTTGTGGGCGGCGCGGATCAGGGCGGCCATGGTGGCTTTGTCGAGGGAGGGGAATTTCCAGCCGTGACTGTAGATGATCTTGATGAAATCCGAGCCCTCGGCGATGCGGGCGTCCACGAAGGCCTGGGCTTCTTCGGGTTTCGTCAGAGTGGGGATGGCGATTCCATATTCCGTTCCATGTCCGCCGGGCACGGTAGCAAGCGTTCCGGAGGAGACCAGGTCGGCACGGTCGGGATTCGGGCCCGCCGCTTGCTGAGCTTTCATCGTCTTGAAGAATTCGACACTGGTGAACATATCGATGTCGGTGGTGACGCCGAACTGCACGGACTGCTGCAGCCCCAAGCCATATATGTGTGTATGGGAATCGATCAGGCCGGGGAGCAGGGTCTTGCCGCTCCCGTCGATTATCGTGGCATCTGCGGGAATCTTCATGGCGGCGGCGACGTTCTCGATTTTGCCGTCGCGCACGAGCACCGTTGCCTTCTCGATCACGTTCCGGCCGTCGAACACCCGCACGTCGCGGATGGCGAAGCAGCCGGGCTTCCCTTTCTCTTGTCCGGTTTCGGCGGCGATCGTGGCGCTTCCGCATAGCGCCATCAGTATTACGCTCGCCAGCAACTTGAGCACCCTCGCGTTTGCCTTGTTCCGGGGGCGACTAATATCTCTTGTGCGTTCAGTCATGTTTGGGTCCTTTCTTCAAGATTGCCTCGAGCGCCTCCACATGGGCTTTGAAGACCTCTCGTCCGGCGGTCGTGGCCGTGACGAACGTGCGCGGCTTGCGTTCGACAAAGACCTTCTTCACGGCAATGTAGCCGGCCTCTTCCAGCCTGCGCAGGTGAGCCCCCAGGTTGCCATCGGTGACATCCAGCATTCCGCGGAGGTAGCTGAAGTCGACTTCCTCTTCCGGCTCGAGCACGGTGAGCGCCGCCATGATCCGCAGTCGCACCGGCTGGTGGATGATTTCGTTTAGCTCGTTCATACTTTCCGCCACCTGAAACGGATGTAGAGACCGCTGCCGATCATGGTGCCGCCTCCCAGCAGCGCCATGCACAGATAGAAAAGATGCGGGAGCAGATAGTAGCTCCCGAAGGCCAGAGCGGTGATGAACAAGGCGAGCGTGACGAGGGAATATGACAGCAGGAAGCCCATTGCGATCCAGCCGAACATGGCGAAGATGATGAGAAACATGGCGAGCTGCCTGCTATCCAGAGGCCACGCGATCCAGACGGCCAACATGCAGTAGGCGAACAGCGCCAGCCAGAAGAGCCCGATCCGCCCGCTCGTGGCGGAGACGCTGGCGTTGCGCACGCGGCGGCTCATGAACACGCCGAGCCCCCAGGAACCGAGGGCGCCGATGATATCCAGCACCATCCAGACATGGCCCGCGGTGCTGTCAGGAAGAAAATGCGAGCCCAGAAAACCCAGGAACCAGATGACTCCCCACAAGATCAGGTAATACTGAGCGCCGCCGTTCGTCACGGCGTTGCGCATCCTCTTTCTCATCGAGCTGATTGCGGCCAGGGACTCTTCAGCCTCATTGGGAGTGATTTGCATGGCAGTTGCTCCTTTTGGATCCTCTTGTTATTCAGAGTACTCTATTATGCAGAGTATTCTATTACAATAATTCATATCTGTCAAGCCCCTTCTTATCAAATTGTGGGTTATAATCCAGCCGCCCGAGAACGAGAAAGGGGTCCTTATGCAGGCAATCGGCAACACGCCGCTCGTGCAGCTGGTCCATCTCCACGAAAAGGGGGCCGCGGATATCTTCGTGAAATGGGAGGGCGCGAATCCTACCGGCAGCATGAAGGATCGGATGGCCCTCGCCATGATCGAAGGGGCCGAGACGAAAGGCTTGCTCAAGCCGGGGGGCCGCGTCGTCGACTACACCGGAGGCAGCACGGGAAGCTCCCTGGCGATGGTATGCGCGGCCAAAGGTTACCGCGCTCACTTCGTCTCGTCGGACGCCTTCGCTGAGGAGAAGATCCAGACGATGCGCGCCTTCGGCTCGACCGTTGAGGTCGCGCCGAGCGTGAACAGGATGGTCACGCGGGAGCTGATCCAGGGCTTGATAAAGCGTGTGGCCGAGCTTGCCAAAGAACCGAACACCTTCTGGACCGACCAGTTCAACAACCGCGACAACAGCGCCGGGTACGTGCCCATGGCCGTGGAGATCATGACGGCCCTGGGCGGCCGCTTCGACGAATTTCTACAGGGAGTCGGTACCGGCGGCTCCTTTTCGGGGAACGCCGAGGTGTTCAAGCGCCAGGTGCCCGGTGTGCGATGCATCGCCATCGAACCGCTGAAATCGCGGGCGCTTTCCGGGCACGGCCCCTATGGCGGGCACCGACTCGAGGGGATGGGGGCGGGGTTCGTGCCGTCCATATGCCGGCTGGAACTCGCGGACGAGATCGTCGCGGTGAGCGACGAGGACGCCTACGCGACCGCCCGCCGCCTCGCGCGCGAGGAAGGTATCTTCGGCGGCATCTCGTCGGGATCCAACGTGTGGGTCGCGCTCGAGCGGGCGCGGAAGCTCGGAGCGGGACATCGCATCGTTACGATCATCTGCGATTCGGGGCTGAAGTATCTGCGGGACGATCTGTATCGCTAGGTGTTGGGGGGCGTGAAGTTGGCGGCATGGCGACTCAAGGAGAAATGGTCCACGAGAGCGCATGAGCTGAGCGCGGATTCGTACGCGCTCTACCTTGCCGCGCGCGATCCGCGCGTTCCCTGGTACGCCAAGCTGCTCGCCGCCGCCGTCGTGGCATACGCGGTGAGCCCCATCGATCTCATTCCGGATTTCATCCCCGTGATCGGGCTCCTGGACGATATGATCA
>JAPLKY010000381.1 GCA_026387805.1 Candidatus Krumholzibacteriia bacterium | reverse complement strand
CGGTCCGGCCGGAAGTAGAAAACGATTTCCGAAACGTTTCCCGTACGCAGGCTCCCCTGAAGCGCGCTTCGGGGATTCCGCGCTCCCTTAGCGAGCAGCCGCACCTTCCCGTGCGTTCGCGTGAGAACAACCGCGATGGCGCTCGATTCCCCGTACGGGTACGTCTTGAGCACAATCGAGCGATCCTTGATGATCTCGCTCACGATCTCTCCGCTGCCCCCTTCACACGCCCTTTGCGTCTTCGGGCCCGCCGGCGGCGTACCGGTGCTCCGGCGGAACGACCGCCCCGCCCGAAATGACCATTTTCATGGCCTCCTCGATCGAGAGCTCGGAAGGAATCGCTTCTTCGCGGCGGACCATGATGAAGAGACCCGAGGTCGGATTCGGCGTCGTCGGAAGAAAGATCGTCACGAAGTCGTGCTCCAGGCCGTCCGCGCCCCTGAAGCGCCATGTCGACGTCTCGAAGCCGATCACGTATATCCCGGGACGCGGATACTGCACGAGCACGACCTTCTTGAAAACGGTCCGCTCCTGCTTAAGGAATACCTCGCTGACCTGCTTGATCGCGACGTAGATGCTGCGCACCATGGGGATCTTCTCCAATCCCCCCTCGAACCACCGAAAGAGGGTCCTGCCGAAGAACCCCCCGCCGACGACCCCGGCAAGGAGAATGATCACGATGACCCCGAGAAATCCGAGACCGGGGATATCGAGAAACGGATACCGCGTGGTGATCGGTCCCAGGATGCCGTCGATCCACATAAAGATGCGGTAGAGCACGTATACGGTGAGCACGGTCGGCATGAGCACGAGAAGTCCCGTGAGAAACTGCCTCTTGAACCACCGCACGACCGAGTGGTCTCTTATTCTTCGGGCAACCATACGATAACCTCTATTATCCGCTGTCCTTCGAGCCTGTTGATCCGGAACCGCATGCCCGCGAACTCGACCTCTTCACCCTCTTCCGGCACGCGGCCTATCAAGTTATAGAGAAATCCTCCGAGCGTGTCAACCTCGTCCGAAGGAAGCGAGAGGGAAAGCGCCGCGTTCAAGGTATCGATCCCGACCGATCCGGCCGCAACGTACTGCCGCGCCCCCGTCTGCCGCACCGGCGGGAGCTCGTGATCGTATTCATCCAGTATCTCGCCGACGATTTCCTCGAGGATATCCTCGAGCGTCACGATCCCCGACGTGCCGCCGTATTCGTCGACGACGACGGCCATGTGCTTCTTGCCCCGCTGGAACTCGCGGAGAAGATCGTCGAGCTTCTTGCCCTCGGGAACGAAATACGCTTCGCGGACGAGCCGGCCCCGGTCGAGTCGAATGGTCTCATCCGGCGGGATCTTGAGAAGGTCCTTCACGTAGAGCAGGCCGACGATGCGGTCGATGCTCCCGTCGCAGACCGGAAAGCGCGAATGCCCGGCGCTCGCGACCTTTTCCCGTATCTCCTCGTGGGGCGTGTGGACATCGAGGGCGAAGATATCGATCCTCGGGACCATGATCTCACGCACTTTCTTCACGCCGAATTCCTGGACGCTGCGGATCAGCTTCGAACCCTTCTCTTCGATGAAGCCCTCGCCCGCGAGGCCGTCCGCTCCGGGGAAGAGGAAGAAGGGCCTCGCCATCTCGCGCGGCAGATCGGGGAAGACGAGCGCGACCATTCGAAGGAAGAGACGCACCGGCGGACGGAGCAGGAGATACACGGGAAGCAAGGGATAGGAGGCAACGAGGGCGAACCGGACGGGATTCATCGAGGCTGCTCCGAACCCGGCGATCGTGACGGCAATGAGGCCGACGGCTATCGCGAGAACGGAGATGAGCGTGTACTGCCGCATCTGCGGCTCGCCGACGACGCTCTGGAATACCGGCGTGACGAGCGACAGGATGATCGCCTCGAGGCCGATGAGCGAAAGCATGAGATGGAATCGCCCGCGATGCAGGAAGCGGGGGCATAGGCTCCCGCGCATTCGGCGGGGAAATACCTTGTCCACGTGCTGGCGCGAAACGATCCCGAACGCGGCAAAGCCGCCGGCGACCATGAATTGCGCCGCGACAAGAAGGACGAGGAGCGCGATCATCCGGCTTTCCGCGATCATCACGAGCTCGCTTCGCGCGCGGGGGAGAAACCCTCCGTCACGCGAAGAGGCGCTTCACCTCCCGCCCGGAACAGTGCCGCTTCAGAATCCGCGCCTCCGCCGCTTCCATCCGCCCGGCGCTCCGGGAATCGTCGTGCCGGTGCCCGCGAAGATGGAGAAGCCCGTGCACAACGAGCCGTGCCGCGTACGAGCGCGGCGACACGCCGCGGAGCCGCGCCCCCCGGACGAGCCGCGTCCAGCACAGATAGATCTCGCCGAGGGGAGCTTCCCCCTCCGGGTCGGGACCGCCGCTGCACGGGAAGGTAAGGATCTCCGCCGCGCCGCGCCGCTTCTTGTACTCGCCGTTCAGACGGGCCATGGTCCGCTCTCCGATCCAGTTCACCGCGACGCACGCGCTTCGCGGCGCCATCCGTGAAGCGACGGAGCGTAGAAACGGGGAGAGCCTCGCGCGCGCGCCGGGGCTTCCGAGACGCGCGCTCGCCGCGATCGTGAGCTTCACGGGACGAGCCCCTCCTCGCGCTGCGACGGATATGGAATCCTCGAATGAAAGATCCCGGTGAGAAGCTGGATGAACTTCTCGCGCACTACGGCGATGTCATTGAGGGTGAGACCGCTTTCGTCGAGCTCGCCGTCGCTCATTCGCGCCTCGATGATCTTCTGCACGATCGCCCGTATCTTCGGGGCCGTGGGGCCTTCGAGCGAACGCACCGCCGCCTCGGCGGAATCGGCCAGCATGATGAGCGCCGTTTCCTTCGATCTCGGTCTCGGGCCGGGATAACGGAAATCGTCGACGTTGACGCTGTCGTGCGAATCGTATTCGAGGGCTCTCTGGTAGAAGTACGCCATGACCGTCGTTCCGTGATGCTCGCGGATCGCGTCGACGACGATGCGGGGAAGCTTCTCGCGTCTGGCGAGCTCGATCCCCTCTTTCGCGTGGGACGCGAGAATCAGGGCGCTCATGCGGGGAGTGAGCTTCTCATGCTTGTTGACGTTCTCCCCCTTGTTCTCGAAGAAATACTCGGGCTTCGCGAGCTTGCCGATATCGTGGTAGTAGGCGCCGACCCTCGCCTGAAGGCCGTTCGCGCCGACGTCCCGCGCGACCGCCTCGACGAGGTTCCCGACCATGAGCGAATGATGGTACGTGCCGGGAGCCTCGATAACGAGACGCCTGAGGAGCGGCCGATTGAGATCGCTCAGCTCCATGAGCGTGAAATCGGTCGTCACGTCGAAGAGCGCCTCGAAAATGGGGAGAAGAAACATGACCATGATCGTGCATGCCAGCCCGTTGCCGACCCCGAGAAGCGAAGCGCGCGCGAACGTCGAAAGCGACATGCCTTCGGTGATGCCGAAGCCCGCGATGCCGATGACGTACGCCGCCGAAACGCTCAGCAGGATCGTGTAGAATTTCTTTCGTTCCCTGAGCTGCGCGATGCTGATGATGCCCGCCGAACCCGCGATTATCGAGATGAAGGCATAGCTCGCGGGGAGGCTCGTGTGCGTGATAATGACGAGCGACGCGAAGAGCGTGAACAGGAAGGCCGCCTGAATTCCGAAAAACGCCGTGCAAACGAGCGATACGAACGAGACCGGGATCAGATACGGATCGAGAACCGGCAGCTTCACGATGAGCGCCGTCAGAACGAGGTACAGCGAAAGAATGATGAAGACCAGCGTGAGCTTATCCGACGCGGCGATGATATTCGGCTGGAACCGGTGGAGGGCGAGACCCAGGAGCGCGAGCAGCGCAAGCACCCGCAGCCCCTTCCCGAAAAGGAGCCACGTCCGCTTCCCGATGGAGGTCGCGAGATCCATCGCCATTCGCTTTTCCTCCATCGTCTCGAGGATCTCGATCTGCGCGCGGGTCACCTTATCGTGCTTCGCGATGATCCGCTCGTTCTTCCCGACGGCGGACGACCGCGATATGCTCCGCGTCGCCTCGTCACGGCGCTTCCGCGTTTCCTGGGCGTCGTAGATGAGATTCGGCACGATGTACGAACGGACGATCCCGTAGAAGAGGCGCACCGCCTTCTCGTTCTCCGGGAACAGAACCCGCGCTTCGCCGGTGACGAGCGGCTCGAGCTCGCTCTGCACAATGAGAGACTGCGTCGGGACGAACGACTCATCCCCCTCCGCGATGACCGTGATCCGCGCGTAATCGCGCTGCCTGAGCGCCGAGGCGTCGTTCACAATCCCTCTCTCGAGATATCGGGCCTGGAGCCGGAGGCTCTCCCTGAGCATGCGTTCCCTGATCCCCGCGTCGGCGAGAAGCTCGATCGATTCGCCCCGGAGCTCGGGGGCGATCTCCTTCATCCTCTTGACCCGCTCGCGGACGGAGATGCCGCTCCTTCCGGCAATGGCGCCGATCTTCCCGAAGAGATCGGCGAGATCCCCCGGCAGGCGGTTCGCCGTTCCGTCATCCCGGACGAAGACCGGCGGCACCGCGACGGCGGCCCGCGCGCGCGAGAGATCGAGATCGTGATCGCTCAGGGGAACAACGAATGAAAAGGGAGCGACAATATCGATATCGGCGATGCTCCCTTCCTCGAAACGGACGTTTTTCTTTTTCTGCGTCGGAGGAAAGAGAATGAGCGAGAGAGCGAGGAACGCGGCGAGGTAGAGCAGCGGCAGCCGCATCAATCTATCGAAGCGCGGGAGCGGCACACGGAATGTGCGCGCCGTTTCCAGGTCCGGCGTCTCCCCCTTTCCGGTGCCATGCGCGCGTCGGCTAGCCATCGAGCTTCTCCGGAGGCGGGTCGGATCCCCCCGCGCTCCCTGCGGCGGGTTCCTGCGCCGCGGAAACGCGATCGGCCTTCGCCGCGAGAGAGGCGCTCTTCGCGCTGAACGCCCGGATGATCCGCCTGACGAGCCAGTGCCGCACAACGTCCTCCTCGCCGAACGTCACGAACATGATCCCCTCGACCCCGCCGAGGATCTCGCGCGCGGCGACGAGCCCCGACTGCACGGGATCGACGAGATCGATCTGGGTCACGTCGCCGGTCACGATCGCCTTCGAGCTCTCGCCGAGCCTCGTGAGGAACATCTTCATCTGTCCGACCGTACAGTTCTGCGCTTCGTCGAGGATCGCGAAGGAACCGTTGAGCGTCCGGCCGCGCATATACGCGAGCGGCGCGATCTCGAGAACTCCCGACTCGATCATCTTCAGCACCCGCTCCTGACCGATCATGTCCCTGAACGCGTCGAAGATGGGGCGCAGGTACGGTTCGATCTTCTCCTGCATGTCCCCCGGCAGGAATCCGAGGTTCTCCCCCGCCTCGACGACGGGGCGGGAGATGAAGATGCGCTCGATCTCGCCGCTCTTGAGCGCGGCCAGCGCGCAGGCGATCGCGAGATACGTCTTCCCCGTGCCGGCGGGACCGATCGCGAATACGACGTCATGGCTCCGGATCGCGTCGACGTATTCCTTCTGCCGGACGCTCCGCGGAACGACGCTCCGCCTCTTCATGGGAGAGTAATACACGATCGCGTCGTCGAGCGCGCCGATCTTCTCCCCCTCCGCCCTTCCCCCCCGAATCACGGCGAGCACGTTCCCCTCGGTGACGCTCCGGCCGGACCCCGCTATCTCGATGAGCTTCTCGAGGACGCGCGTGAGCTGCTCGATCGTCCGCGGGGAGCCCGCAATGATGATCTCGTCTCCGCGCACGACCACGTTTTCGTCGAAATGCTCCTCGATCAGCCGCAGGTTCCGATCCTCGACGCCGAGAAGCCTCACCGGATCGATGCCGGCGATCGAGACGATCCGCCTCTTGAAATCCCGTTTCACCGTGCCCCCTAAACGCAGAACTCTTGGCTTCCCGCAGAGGAAGCCAAGAGTTCATGAATCACCGCTCATTTACGAGCACGCGTTCACTGAAGGGTATCCTGCCTCGGGATCACGAGCTCCTGGCTCGGAAAGATGAGATCCGGATCCTTGATCCTGTCCTTGTTCGC
>JAPLKY010000305.1 GCA_026387805.1 Candidatus Krumholzibacteriia bacterium | reverse complement strand
GAGACCGTGCACGGAATCGGCCCGTAGCAGAGATAGGCGATCGTTTTCCCGTCGTGCTCGGCGAAAATGAAATGATACCCGCTCGCCGCGGCGCCCTTGGCGAGATTCTCCTCGACGAGCTCGACCGCGACGTCGACCTCGGACGGGGTGAAGTAGCCGGTTGCCGCGACGATCTCCCGCACCGTTTCGCCGTCCCCGGGGCGCACGTCGCACCGGCAGGGGAGCTCGGGGAGTTGCTCCGATTCTTTCTTCTTCTTCACTGCGCGAAACCTTTCCCGCGCGGCTTGCGGATCGCATCCTCGAGGATGGCGCGAATGACGGCGTCGTAGTCGAAGCCCCCCTGCTGCGCCGCGGCGATGAACCCCGAATCGGGCGAGATGCACGGATTCGCGTTTATCTCGAGGATGTACGGCCTTCCCCGGGGATCGACCCGGAAATCGACCCGCGCATATCCGCTCAGGGCGAAGAGATCCCACGCGTCGCGGCTGAGACGGCCGAGCTCCTTGAGAAGCCCCTCGTCTTCCGGGGGGAAATCGAAGCCCCGCGGCGTGCTCTGGTATTCGATCGAGTCCTCGTCCCACTTGGCCTTGTAGCTCACGATCTTCGGCTTGTCCTTGGGATAATCGATGAAATGGATCTCCGCGATCGGCAGCACGCGCGGCCCGTCGGCGGTCGCGATGAGGGAGATGTTGAATTCCCTGCCGTCGACGAACTCCTCGGCGAAGCATTCGCCGCGAAGGCGCGGCGCCCATTCCTCCATCATGCTCATGAGCTTCGCCTCGTCCGCCTGGCGGATGACGACGTCGTCGTCCATGCCGAACGACGCGTGCTCCCAGACGGCCTTGACGATGAAGCTCGCCTTCTTCCTCGAGCGGGCGCGCCTTTCGACGATCGGCGTCATCCCTCCGACGGGCCACGGACCCGACCAATCGGGGGTCGGAAGCCCCGCAGCCCTGATCCGCTCCTTCGCGAGAACCTTGTGGGAGGTGAGAAAGAGGGCTTCAGCCGGCGAACCGGTGTAACCCATGTCCGTCGCGTCGAGGACCGCCGGCACGAGGAAGATGAGCCGTCCGTAACCGTCGAGACATTCGACGAGGTTGAAGACCGCGTGGGGCTTGAACGCATCGAGAGAGCCCAGGATGGTCCGCACGTCCAGGTCGCAGGGCACCTTCACCGACTCGTGCCCGAGGCGCCCGAGCGACGCGGACACCGCCTCGAGCTGAACGAGAACGTCGAGCTCGTCCGTTTTCGCCTGCTCGCCCACGGCATTGAAGAGAATCGCAACGCGCATGACGACCTTACGGGCGAAGGTTCGCGGCCTCGCGCTCCATCCGCGCCCCTGCGGAACGGAGAATGCGGTCGATGAGTGTCACGTACGATATGCCGAGCTTGGTGCACAATATGGGGAGATCCGAATGGGATGGATGAAGCCCCGCAAGGGGATTGATCTCGATGAACTGCGGTCGCCCGCGCGCGTCGCATCGAAGATCGACTCTTCCGGCGTCGCGGCAACCGAGAAGGCGCCAGGCCTCGAGGGCTATGCGCTCCGCATCGCGCACGCATGAGTCGACGTCGGACCGGACGAGCTTGTATTCGACGAGCTCCTCGCATTGCTCCTTGTTGACGTACGAGTAGACGCCGTCCTCGGCTCCCGGCTTGAGGCCCATCTCGAGAGTTCCGATCGCCTCGGCCCGCGGCCCCGTGCCGATGATGCCGACGGTGAACTCCCTGCCCGGAAGGAATTCCTCGACGATTACCGGTTGTCGGAAATCCTTGAGGAGCTCCGCGCAGAGCGGCCACAGGAGCGCGCGGTCGTTCACGATCGATTTCGAGGTGATTCCCTTGCTCGTCCCCTCGGCCACCGGCTTGAGAAAATAGGGCTGCGCGAAGCGAACCGCCGCGGCGTGGCCCTCGTTCTCGACGATCGCGAAATCGCTCGTCGGAATCCCCGCGTCGCGGATGACGTGCTTCGTCATGCCCTTATGCAGGGTGAGCGCCATGACGAGCGGATCGGAGAACGTGTACGGGATGTCGTAGAGATCGAGAATCGCCGGCACCTGCGCCTCGCGCCCGGGGCCGCGAAGCCCCTCGGCGATGTTGAAGACGAGATCCCAGCGGTCTCCCGCGGCGAGCCGCTCGATGAGCCGCCGGGCGCTTCCGATCCGATCGGTCTCGTGGCCGAGCCTCCGGATCGCGCCTTCGAGCTCGTCGATCGTTTCCTCGCGATCGAACTCGGCGGTCTCTTCCTCGCCGTATCCCATGGCGAGGTACTCGGATCTGAGATCGTATGTGAGGCCTACTCTCATGCTCCGGAAACGTGCCCCGCCCTTCTAGACGCGCGCGAGCTCCTCGCCCGGCTGGGGGTCGTAGTAGCGATAGATATTGCCCTCGTAGTTGCGCAGCACGACATGGTCCCCTTCCCTTCCGGCGAGATAATCGGGCATGATCGGGGTCTTGCCGCCCCCGCCGGGAGCGTCGATGACGAACGTGGGCACCGCGTACCCGCTCGTGAACCCTCTGAGACCCCGGATGATCTCGAGCCCCTTCTCGACGGAAGTCCGGAAGTGCGACGAGCCGCAAATCGGGTCGCACTGGTAGATGTAGTACGGTCGAACGCGCATCATCATGAGGCGCTGGACGAGCTTCTTCATCGTCTCGACGCTGTCGTTGATCCCCTTGAGGAGCACCGTCTGCGAGCCGAGCGGGATCCCGGCGTCCGCGAGCTGCGCGCAGGCGCGGCTCGCCTCCGGCGTGCATTCGTCGGGGTGGGTGAAGTGAATGCTCATCCAGATCGGGTGATGCCTGCGGAGCATGCGCGTGAGCTGCGGCGTGATCCGCTGCGGGAGCACGACGGGCGCCTTCGTTCCGATGCGCACGATCTCGACGTGCGGGATGCGCCTGAGCTCCGAAAGGATCCAATCGAGCCGGTCGTCGCTCAGGGCGAGCGGCTCCCCGCCCGACACGAGAACGTCGCGTATCTGGGGATTGACGCGGATGTAGTCGAACGCTTTCTCGAGCCGGGCCGCCGCCGGATGGAGCACGCCCTGTCCCACGACGCGCGAGCGCGTGCAGTAGCGGCAGTAGGTCGAGCAGAAATCGGAAACGAGAAGCAGCACCCTGTCCGGATAGCGGTGAACGAGACCCGGCACGGGGCTCGTCGCCTCCTCCGCGAGCGGATCGGCGGACTCGCCGGGCGAGCACACGAACTCGCCGGTGCTTGGAATAACCGTGCGCCGGAGGGCCTGCTCGGGATTGTCGTACGAGAGAATGCTCATGTAGTACGGCGTCACGCCGACGGGAAGCAGCGATCCGCCTTTCTCGATGGCGGTGCGCTCGTCGTCGGAGAGCGAGAGCATGCGCTCGAACTGGGCGATGTCCTGGACGCGGTTCCGTATCTGCCAGCGCCAATCGCTCCAGTCCCGGTCGCTCACCTCGGGGAAGAACGCCCGGCGGAACAGCCGGACGCGCGCGCTCATATTCGGACGCCGACCCGCGAACGGCTTGCAGCCGGAAACACGGGAATGATGAGCAATTCTTGACTGGGGAGAAATCTGTCCGTCGAACAATGGACCGAGGCAGGTAGATAAATGCGGAGGATGATCCTCGCTTTTTTCTACGCTAGTAACATCGGTAGCGTGATGCGCTGAAGTTTGCGTTTCCATCAACCGGTCCCTCCATAAGGCTGCGGCTCTGCGGCCGCGCTGTATTCAAGTATCCGAACACTGAATCGAATTCACCCCGGGCGTCGAAGCCCGCTAAACCGAGTCGCGCGCCAAACGCCGCCGCTACCGGCTTAACCAGGCACCCGAATGCGATGCACGGAATATTTACTCGTATCATGGGTCCTCCTTACCTCACGTTCAGATATCGAGTTGCAATATATACACTATGTCAAATTTTGCAAGCAACAATAATTCGATTCCTTGAAATATTTTTCCCGCCTCCCACGACCGCTTCCTCCGGACTCCGCGACCGGGCGCTCGCTCCCGGTCGCGAGCGAGCAATTTACGGACCAGTCGGCCCGGTTTTCTCAAAATGATCTGAGCGCGAGCCATCCCGCCGCGAGAGCGAGGGTGATGAGGGTGACGGGGACGCCCACCTTCGCGTGCTCCCGCCACGAGATCGCGACGCCGAGGCGTCCCGCCTGGTCGATGACGATGATGTTCGCGATGGAGCCGACGACGAAGAGATTGCCGGCAAGGGTCGAGGAGAGCGCAAGGACCGGACCCGCCAGAGGATGCGAAGCCGACGGGAGAAGCAGCATGACCGCGGGGACGTTCGATACGAGATTCGACAGAAGGACGCTCGAGCCGAAAAGCCAGGCCGGATGGGTGAGATCGACGCCGCGATCCGCGAGCGCGGCGGTGAAGGCGGTCATGCCCCCCGACGCGGCGAGGGCGTGGTTGACGACGAAGAGCGACATGAAGAGAACGAGAAGCTGCCAGTCGACGAGCCCCAGTATCTCGCGGGATTCCATGCGGCGCGAGCAGAGAAGATAACCCGCCGCGGCAAGGGCGAGGATCTCCCGCGGCCAGGGGGTCGCGAGGAAGGCGACGACAAGAGCGGCGAGGATCGCGCCCCCCTTC
>JAPLKY010000200.1 GCA_026387805.1 Candidatus Krumholzibacteriia bacterium | reverse complement strand
AGTATCAAATATCTCTTCGACTTCATCCCAGTTCCTCCTTTTCCTTAGGGAATGCGCAGTTCTTCCCCGATCTTGATCAAATTTGGATTTTCAAGGACATCCTTGTTCGCTTATGGTTTCGGCCCTCCTCTCCCGATTCGAATGCCATGGATCATGCTCCTGTGATTGAATATAGGGGCAATGTCTATCTTGCTCTCTTATAAAGCAAATCCCTTTCCGTGTCAAGATGCCCGGCGGATGTCGGGCAGAGTCTGTTGGTCCTGTGGCGCCGCGCCGCCCGTTCAATCGCCCCCGTTCGTTCACAGCCATCCTTTTTCGACCCAGTACTGATATTCCTCCAGCCATTCGTTTTTCCTGAGCTTCATGACGCGAGCAAAGTGCTTCCTGCTCTCTTCAATCACTTTCATCTGTTCCGGATACGACCTCTTGGTCCGCATGTCCGCCGCCATCTTCTTGCCCAGCCGAAAGGCCTCTTCCTTTTTGTCCTGACCAAACGCACGAACTGCGGACACGCCTCCCGAGTACTGTGCGCCGCAGGTACGTCCATAATAACCGATGTACTCAAGGACCATGTCGGCAAAGCCGCTGCCCGACGTAACCACTCCCGCAACATATTTCTCGAGCAGCCGCTTGCAGTGGATGAAATGTGACGAGCGGTCGAGAAGCGTCTTCATGGAAGCGGTTACATTGTTTATGTAGTTCGGCGAGGCCAGGATGATGCCGTCGGCATCGAGCATTTTCCGAAGGATCATGGCGACGTCATCCGTGAGGGGACACTTCAGAATCTTCACATGGCAGGTTTCGCAGCTCTTGCAGAAGAACACCTTGCAGCCGTGCAGGTGTATTTCCTCACAAGATACCCCATCCTCTTCAAGAGCTCGCAAGACCTCTTTTGCCAGGAGAAAGGTGCTGCTTTCTTCCCGATGCGGACTGGAAGAGATCAACAACGCTTTCATCATCGCCCTCCTTGTTCATTGTCGTTTCAAAATCAGAATATCATACTGAGCCGCAAGTACCCAACCATTCCGCAGGGACAAGATGGCGAAGAGTAGAGAGTGCTTACGAAGAGGGTTGCGTTCGGGGAGCCAGCTCCTATTTCTTGCCTCAAAAAGCTCGTCTTGCGCCGCTTGCTACTCAACGGCAGGAAGCACACACTCGGAACAGAGGATTCTCGGGTAGATCTTGCAGCCATTTGAACAACAGATGTGATATAACAACTAATCATAATATAAGGATGGTCGGCGGATTTCACCGTGAAGGTCGAAAGGAAATCGCCTGAGGTGTTTATACACACCTATGGACGAGAGCTCTCTACCCTTTCATAAGAGGAGAAACAGATGAAAAACATCTTTGGACAACTATTTGTGGTGTTTTGCCTATTTATCAGCACAAATCCATTGCATTCCCAGTGGATCCAAACTAATGGGCCCTACGGCGGCTACGTACCTGCCTTTGCTGTTTCCGGTACGAATCTTTTTGCCGGGGCTGATAGCGTCTTTTCGCTTTGATTCATTTGGCCAATCCATCTACAATGATTGATGAATCAACGCATTTCGCTGAGTTCATTGAAATTCAATCCGTCAGGCGGGAATGAGGAGCGTCCGCGTGATAGGCATGACCATATCCCACTACAGGATCATCGAGAAGCTCGGCGAGGGTGGGATGGGTGTGGTGTACAAGGCCGAGGACACGAAGCTCAAGCGCGCCGTGGTGCTCAAGTTTCTCGCTCCGGAGCTGACGCGCGATCGGGAAGCCAAGGTGCGCTTCATTCGCGAAGCGCAGGCGGCCGCTGCGCTCAATCATCCCAACATCTGCACGATACACGAGGTCGGCGAGCACGACGGGCAGTCCTACATTGCGATGGAGCTCGTCGATGGGCAGAGCCTCAAGAATCGGATCGAACAGGGACCGCTCCCGATCGATGACGCCGTCTCCTTCGCGGTCCAGGTAGGAGAGGGGCTCGGCGAAGCGCACGAGAAGGGAATCGTCCACCGGGATATCAAGCCCGGGAACATCATGCTCTCCTCGCGCGGCGCGGCGAAGATACTCGATTTCGGGCTCGCCCGTTTGGGCGGCGACACCAAACTCACGAAGACCGATACAACGCTCGGCACGGTGGCGTACATGTCGCCCGAGCAGGCGCGCGGGGAGCAGGTCGATCAGCGGACCGACGTCTGGTCCCTCGGCGTCGTTTTCTACGAGATGCTGACGGGTCTCCCGCCGTTCAGGGGGGAGTACGAGCAGGCGCTCATGTACCAGATCATGAACGCCGCTCCCGAGCCGATCACGAGTCTGCGCACCGGTGTGCCGATGGAGCTCGAGCGCATCGTTGCGAAGTGCCTCGAGAAGAAGCACGACGAACGGTATCAAACGACGGCGGACCTCATCGCCGATCTCCGGCACCTTCAGAGAACGTTCAGTGCCGGGGCCGGGACAGCGAAGCGATCGGCGGCGACTGCAGGCAGGTCAACGCGCAGAGTGCGATGGTGGTACTGGGCGGCGCCCATGATTGCCGTCGCGATTGTTGCCGCCGTTGTTCTCAAGGAGATGCCCCGACGAGCAGCGAGCCCCGAAGAGAAATCCATTGCCGTTCTGCCCTTCGTCGACATGAGCCCCGAGCGGGATCAGGAGTATTTCTGCGATGGAATGACGGAGGAGCTCATCAATCGCCTGAGCACAATCCAGGGCTTGCGAGTCCCGGCGAGGACATCCGCCTTCATGTTCAAGGGGAAGACGGACGACATTCGGGATATCGGCAGCAAGCTCAATGTACGAACGGTGCTCGAGGGAAGCGTGCGGAAGGCAGGGAACGAGCTCCGGATCACCGCCCAGCTCATCAACGTCGCCGACGGGTACCATCTCTGGACTGAGCGGTACGACCGGGA
>JAPLKY010000289.1 GCA_026387805.1 Candidatus Krumholzibacteriia bacterium | reverse complement strand
GTCACGGGGCAGCGAGTCATCGATACGCTCTTTCCGATCAGCCAGGGAGGCACGGCGTGCGTGCCCGGACCCTTCGGCGCCGGAAAGACGGTCATCCAGCATCAGCTCGCGAAATGGTCCGACGCGAAGATCATCGTCTATATCGGCTGCGGCGAGCGCGGGAACGAGATGACGGACGTGCTTCAGGAGTTTCCCGAGCTCAAGGATCCCGCTTCGGGGCGCCCGCTCATGGAACGCACCGTGCTCATCGCGAACACGTCGAACATGCCCGTCGCGGCCCGCGAGGCGTCCGTGTACACGGGCATCACGATCGCCGAGTACTTCAGGGATATGGGATACGACGTCGCCGTCATGGCCGATTCGACCTCCCGGTGGGCGGAGGCGATGCGCGAAATGTCGGGGCGCCTCGAGGAGATGCCGGGGGAGGAAGGCTATCCGGCCTACCTGCCTTCGCGTATCGCCGAGTTCTACGAGCGCTCGGGCCGCGCGATCTGCCTCGGCCGGGACGGGAGGATCGGCACGCTCAGCGTCATCGGCGCGGTGTCCCCGCCCGGCGGCGATCTTTCCGATCCGGTCGTCCAGGCGACGCTCAAGGTGGTCAAGGTGTTCTGGAGCCTCGAGGACACTCTCGCCTTCGAGCGCCATTTCCCCGCGATCAGCTGGCTCACGAGCTACAGCCTCTACCACGACGGGCTCGCCGATTATTTCCGCGACAACGTGGCCGGCGATTTCAGGACCATGCGGATCGAGGCGATGGAGCTTCTCCAGAAGGAGGCCGAGCTCAAGGAGCTGGTTCGCCTCGTCGGCCTCGATTCCCTTTCGCCGCAGGACCGGATCGTCCTCGAGACCACGAAATCGATCCGGGAGGATTTCCTGCATCAATCCGCGTTCGACGCCGAGGACGCCTACACGCGGCTGACGAAGCAGCACCGGATGATGAAGGCGATCCTCGATCTTCACCACGGGTGCCTCAGGGGGATCGAGAAACGGGTCCCGCTCCGGAAGCTCATCGAGCTTCCCGTGCGCGGAGAGATCGCGAGGATGAGATACGTGAGCGAAAAGGACATCGCCCGGTTCGACGGGATTTCGTCCGAAATCGAGGAGCAGATCACGGCATGCATGAAGGAAAGCCGCACCGGCGAGGAGTGATACCATGGTGACCGAATATTCGACCATCCGCCAGATCGCAGGCCCCCTCATCCTTCTCGATAGGGTCGATCACGCGACCTACGAGGAGCTCGTGGAGGTCGAGCTGCCAGGTGGGGAGATCCGCCGCGGCAAGGTTCTCGAGATCGACCGGGACAAGGTGCTCGTCCAGGTTTTCGAGGGAACGCGCGGCATCGACACCGCCAAAACGAGCGTGCGGTTCCTCGGCCGCGGGCTCGAGCTCGCCGTCTCGCCCGACATCCTCGGCCGGATCTTCAACGGTCTGGGAAACCCGATCGACCAGGGCCCGCGGATCATTCCCGACAAGAAGCTCGATATCAACGGAAGCCCGATCAACCCGTACGCGCGCGTCTACCCGAAGGAGTTCATCCAAACGGGGATCTCGGCGATCGATGGGCTCAACACGCTCGTGCGCGGGCAGAAGCTTCCGATCTTCTCCGGCTTCGGGCTCCCGCACTCCGAGCTCGCCGCGCAGATCGCCCGGCAGGCGACCGTGCTCGGCACGGGGGAGGCGTTCGCCATCGTGTTCGCCGCGATGGGAATCACCTTCGAGGAGGCGGACTATTTCATCCGAGACTTCCAGCAGACGGGGGCGATGGAGCGCGTCGTGCTCTTCATCAACCTCGCGAACGATCCGACGATCGAGCGCATCGCCACGCCCCGGACGGCGCTGACCGCCGCCGAATACCTCGCCTTCGAGCGGGGAATGCACGTCCTCGTGATCATGACCGACATGACGAACTACTGCGAGGCGCTCCGGGAGGTGTCGGTCGCTCGCAAGGAGATCCCCGGGCGCAGGGGCTACCCGGGCTACCTCTACACCGATCTCGCGACGATATACGAACGCGCCGGGCTTCTCAAGGGGAAGAACGAAGGGGAGCTGCGGGAGGGTTCGATCACGCAGATTCCCGTGCTCTCGATGCCCGATGACGACAAGACGCATCCGATCCCCGACCTCACGGGCTACATCACCGAAGGGCAGATCATTCTCGATCGCTCCCTTCACCGCAAGGGGATCTATCCGCCGATCAACGTGCTGCCGAGCCTCTCGCGTCTCAGGGACAAGGGAATCGGCGCGGGGAGGACCCGCGAGGACCATGCGCAGATCGCGAACCAGCTCTTCTCGTCCTACGCGCGCAGCAAGGAGGTCGAGGAGCTCGCCGTCGTGCTCGGGGAGGCGGCCCTCACCGACTCGGACAAGGCGTTCATGGCGTTCGGCCAAGCGTTCGAGAGGCGGTTCGTCAGGCAGGATATTCACGAGAACCGTCCGGTCGAGCGCACGCTCGAGATGGGATGGGAGCTTCTCACGGGGATCCCGCGTAACGAGCTCAAGCGCATCAAGGACGAGTTCATCAAAAAGTACATGGAGAAATATCTGCCGAAGGCCGGGGCGGAGAAGGGGAAACCGCGAGGTTTCGCGGTGGAGCCGTCGCCCGGGAAGGGCTGATCGCGCGGAGCGCAGGACAGGATATGAGAGTCAAAGTCAATCCGAACAGAATGATGCTGCTGCGCATGAGGCGCCGCCTCGAGCTCGCGCGGCGGGGGCACAAGCTGCTCAAGAACAAGCAGGAGAAGCTCATGCAGAATTTCTTCTCGCTCGTCCGCGATACGACCGAACTGCGCTCGGCCGTCGAGAGAGGACTCATGGAAATCGGCGAGCGATATCTCGAGGGAAGGGCTTCGACCGGAAGCCAGGCGCTCGAAGACGCGCTCGAGCTCAGCACGAAGAAGGGGGATCTCGATTTTACCGAGCGGCACGATATGAACGTCACGAGCCCGGAGTTCACCTTCAAGGTGCCCGATAGAGATCTTTCGTACCGGCTGTCGGATACTTCGCCCGAGCTCGATGCGGCATTCGAACGGCTCTTCGCGTCCTTCCCGAAGCTCCTGGAACTTGTCGGAAAAGAAAATACGCTCTTTCGCATGGCGGAGGAGCTCGAAAAGACCCGCCGACGCGTGAACGCCCTCGAATACGTGCTCATCCCCGACCTCGAGGCGGTCATCAGGAGCATCGACGACAAGCTGGGCGAGCTGGAGCGCTCCAACCAGATCCGCCTCATGAAGATCAAGGACATGGTGAAGGAGCGCGGCGAAGGGATTTGACGAGCCCTTTCGAGCCTTGCCTCAGATCGCAATAACTCCAAGTCAAATTTGTTGACATGCCTTGTGATGCTTTATATATTTTCATTGGATATTTACCGGATGCGCGAAAGAAATAGAGACCCACACCTTACGTCTTCTCCCGCCTCCGCTCTCTCATGAAGCGGGGGAGGAACGGTCTAGGGATTGGTACTTCTCGGCAAGGAGTGGAACGATGAAAGGTCGTTACGGATCGCCGGCTGTGACCTGGACGCTGGCCGTTGCCCTTGTACTCCTCATTGCATCATTCACGAGCGCGTACGCTCAGACCGGAAGAATCACCGGAAAGGTGACCGATTCGAAATCGGGAGAGCCGCTCGCGTTCGCGAACGTGGTGGTCGTCGGGACGAAGATGGGAGCGATGACGCTGAACGACGGCACGTTCACGATCACGGGAGTCCCCGTCGGTACGTACACGGTGAAGGGCATGATGATGGGCTATTCGGCGATCGAGAAGCCGGGCGTCGCGGTGAACGCGGGGATTCCGACGGAGGTTAATTTCCAGCTCGAAGAAACCATCGTATCCCGCACTCAGGAAATCGTCGTCGAAGCGGAGATTCCGCAGGTCAACGTGACCTCGAGCGACGTGCGGCAGCGCGTGTCGAGCGACCAGCTCAAGGAGCTGCCCGTGGACGACGTCGTTTCGGCGGTGGCGCTCAAGAGCGGTATCGTCAAGACGGGTGACGAGCTTCACGTCCGCGGCGGGCGTTCGCAAGAGGTTCAGATGCAGATCGACGGCGTCCCCGTCGACGATCCGCTCGGCGGTTCGATATCGGTCGGCCTTCTCGGCACCGATCAGAGCGAGGTCATCACGGGGGGCATGGACGCGGAATACGGAAACGCGCAATCGGCGATCATCAACATCAGCACCCGCGAGGGCGGCAAGAGTTTCGAGGGCCAGGTCCGGTACATGACCGACGATTTCGGCCGCAGCGACAAGACGTACACGAACTATGACAGGCTCAGCCTCGGGTTCGGCGGTCCGACGTTTCTCAAGAGCCTCACGTTCTACCTGTCCGGAGAAGCGACCTTCTCCGACGGCGACAACTGGACGATCGCGCAGCGGAACGAGCAGAAGATACTCGGCGATTGGCTCAAATATACCGATCGGCAGTACGCGACGTACAACGTTCAGGGCAAGCTTGCCTATCAGGTCAATCCGAGGTTCAAGGTCATCGGCGAAGCGATCTACTCTCACTCGGTCAACAATCCGTATATCCCCAACTGGAATATCGAGGGATACGTCCAGAAGATCTATCGATTCGTGGCGCTCCGGCCGAGCCGCGATTCCCAGACCGAGGATGCGCGCTCTTTCGGCGCGTATACGAGCGTGTATCAAGGGGACTGGCTCAAGAACGCGCCCCCGCGCGTCGAATATTATCCGGGCACCCTCGAGGAACGGCGCAGGACGATCTATCCGATCGTCGTCTACGCCAAGGTGCGCGATCCGAACGATCCTTCGCGACCGGCCTTCCTCGTCCGGTACGATAATTTCTACGCGCGCATGCTGAACGACGTATACGGACGCGAGGGCGAGGTGATCTGGGACGAGGCGATCATCGACGGAGCGGGCAATTTCGTGCGGCACGAGAGCAAGCTCCTCTTCGAAGGCTTCCAGAATCCCGAAAGCAGATTCAGCCATTTCAGGGACGATTCGAGCTACGTGTACTTCAATGCGGCCGATAACGTCCAGACGGGAACGTCCGACGATCTCAACCTCAAGTTCGCCATAAACCACAACATCTCGGACGACGTGCTCTACACGGTCAACTTCACGCGGCTCCGGTTCAAGAGCCTCAACACGGTCGGCGACAAGACGCCGGCCGAGTTCGCGACGGCGGGGCATCCGGGGACGCTTCCGAGCGGGTCATGGAGATACAGCGGCATCAGCAGCGAGGATTTCTACACCGACCCCGATAATCCGTACTACATCACCGCCTACGATTGGCCGGCCTATACGAATCGTCTCACGACGGCATACAACCTGAAAGCGGACATCACGTCGAAGAAGTGGCAGAATCACCAGTTCAAGACCGGTATTCAGTTCATCTACAACGACCTCAACGATAACCAGATCAACTTCCCCGGTCGTCTGCGCCGGCTCACCGACGGCTCCCTCGTCCAGGGAGGAGCCTCGAACACGTATCACAACTTCAATCCCGAGGCCTCCTACTACGTCCAGGACAAGTGGCAGTACCAGGGGATGATCGTGAACGGCGGCGTCAGGATCGATTTCTTCTCTCCGGGAAACAACACCGAGATCCTGATCCGCAGCACCGAGATCGACCAGAACGTCGACAAGTACAAGTTCCAGATCAGCCCGCGGCTCGGGTTTGCGTTTCCGATCACGGACCGCGACAAGTTCCATTTCCATTACGGGCGGTTCACCCAGTGGCCGAGCAGGAACCAGCTTTTCAGGACCCAGGACCTGCTTTTCGGATCGGGCATTCTCGGCAATCCCGATCTGGACGAAGAGCTCACCGTTTCGTACCAGGCCGGTGTTTCGCACCAGTTCAACGAAACGATCGCGGGACACTTCGTCGTATTCAATAAGGACATCTTCGGTCTGATCTCCTCGACGCGCGTGCTCGATACCGTGCTCGGCGTGCAGGGATACCGGTATATCAACAGGACCTACGCGAGCTCCCGCGGCCTCGAGGTGAGCCTCGAGAAGATGAGAAACCGCTACGTCGGCGGCGAGATATTCTATACCTATTCCTACGCGGACGGCGTCGCGTCCGACGCGGAGTTCGGCTTGTCGGCGGAGGGTCTCACGCATCTGCCGACCCAGGAGATGCCTCTCGACTGGGATCAGCGCCATACGTTGAACATCACGCTGAGCCTCCAGGATCAGAACAAGTGGGGAGCGACGGTCGTGTACTCGTACAGCAGCGGGCTCCCGTGGACGCCTTTCGATCGCTTCGCGCGCCGTCAGGATCCCATGTGGGAAAACTCGAGACGGCTGCCTTCGTCGAACGTCATCAATATCCAGGGGCGCAAGATGTTCAGCATCTACGGCCAGGAGCTCATGCTCTTCTTCGAGGGACGAAACCTTCTGGACGAGGACATTCTCGGCCCCGGCGGGACCGCTCCCGGAGCGTTCCCCGGCATGGCGAACGCGCAGATGGACAACGGCTCCTACCTGACCGAAACCGGCCAGTACGGAGGAGCCTATTTGCAGGATATCAACGAGGACGGCATCGATGAGTTCCAGCCGGTCAACGATCCGACGATTTGGGACTCGCGGAAGACGTGGCGTATCGGATTCGGATTCGAGTTCTAGAACGCTCCGGGATGATGGAGGAGGGTTTGCGCATGAATCGCAAGAAATGGATCGAGGCAGCGGCGGCGCTTGTGCTGATATTCATGATAGGCGCTCCCGCGTCCGCGAGAAACGGCGACGCGGTATGGGTTGGAAAGATGAAGGGTATGCCCCAGAAGATTCGGTCGCTCAGCGGGGCTTGGGTCCATAACGTGGGCAACCTCCAGATGAACGTGACGAACTGGGGATGCTTCGGATCGTATCCGGGCTCGACGCTGGCGATGTCGGAATCCCCCTCGGCGCAGTGGCCCGCGAACTCCGCCGTCGAATATCTCTATATTGCCGGTCTCTGGGTCGGCGCGAAGAAGGGCGGAGTTCCGGTCGTGACCACGGCGGCGTACGAGCAGGAATTCATGCCCGATCCGCTCGATCCCGTCGTAACGATCTATCGCTCGTTCGAGGGCGCGCTGGGCGGAAGCCGCTACCCGAGCCCGCCCGACGACGACAAGGACGGTCTCATCGACGAGGACTGGCTGAACGGACTGGATGACGACGGCGACGGCCGGATCGACGAGGATTATGCCGCGGTCGGCAAGCAGATGTTCTCCTGCTGGTTCACCGACGATCACCCGATCTCCCAGCAGCTCTTTCCGGAGCATACGCCGCTCCATCTGATGGTTCGGCAGGAGAGCTATCAGTGGGAGGAGCCGAAGTTCTACAACTTCGTCGGCGCCGAGTACAAGATCAAGAATACGGGCGTCGAGAGCATCGAGGATCTCTACATCGGCTTCTTCGCCGACGGCGACGCGGGACCGCGGACGCGGGAGCAGTACTGGCTCGACGACGGGACGGGTCTCTATGAAGGTATCGTGTGCGCGCAAAAGGGAGATCGTATCGTTCCGATCCGCGTCAGCATCGCGTACTTCTACGACATCGACGGGGACGAGGGCCAGACCCTGGGCTATATGGGGATCCTTTTCCTCGGTCACAATACGGATCCTCTCGGGGAAACCGCTCCGAAGAGGGTCGGGATCACCTCGTACCAGAACTTCTCGGGGGATCAGCCGTACGAGAACGGAGGAGATCCGGACAACGATTTCCAGCGCTACGAGCTCTTGAGCAAGACCACGAGGGATCGTAATCAGGAAGTTCCGAGAGACTACCGAATGCTCATGGCGACGGGGCCGTTCAAGGAGCTTCCGCCCGATTCGACGATCGTTCTGCAGGTCGCATTCGCCGTCGGTCTCGGGCTCGAAGGCCTGAAGGTGAGCGCGGCGAGCGCGGCCCTCACGTACCAGGGCAACTGGTTCGATATCGACGGCAATCCGCTGACCGGCACCCTCGGCCGCGAAACGCCCGTCCCCGGTCCCGTGAGCGGAATCGTCGCCGATTCGTGCGTGACCCCTCCGACTCCCATGTCGGCGGCGAGGGGAGAGATCGTCTGGGTCAACGCCGACTGCAGGCTGGAGATCGAGCTCTGGACCGACCAGAATTGCCCCAAGGGAGACGCGACGCAGGATGACTACAGGACGGGCGTCGGCGGCAAGGAGCACCAGGTGAACTGGCTCGTCGGCTCCGCCCCTCCGCCCCCCATCATGCGGGTCATCCCGGGGGATCAGAAGGTTACGATTCTATGGGACAACTTCAGCGAGATGGCTCCGGACGTGAGCACGCTCGAGTACGACTTCGAGGGCTATCGAATCTGGCGCGCGGACGGATGGAAACGGCCTCTCGGCACCTCGGTCGACACCGGCCCGAACCGCGAGCTGTGGCAGCTCATCGAGGAGCGCGATCTCGTGAACGGCGTGCCGCCCGACAGAAACTTCAAGAAGCCCTTCTCGGAGGGAGGATGGGAGTACGAGCCTCTCATCAATCTTCCCGACAAGGATGCCTATATCGCGTATTTCAGGGAGAACGTCTATAACTACCCGATGGACAGAGTGCCCTGCCCGCCGGGGCTGGCCCAACTCGAATGCGATACGCTCGAGGCGCTGGCCCGGTACGATCTCGGATTCCAGGGAGGGTTGAAATACTACAAATTCGTCGACACGAGCGTCCACAACGGGATGCATTATTTCTACAGCGTGACGGCGTACGATCACGTGCTCTCGGAGGGATTGCCGGTGAGGGTCGGATACTTCGGCGATCCGTCGTCGAACTTCCAGTACATGGTGCCGCGCTCCGACGCGCAGGAAGCCGAGACGTACCAGGAGAAGGAAGTCTACGTCGTTCCGAACCCCGCCACGCCGGAAGCGATGGAGCCGTGGCGGCTCGAGGCGAACCAGGACGATCCGACCGGTATAAAGGTGGAGTTCAGAAACCTCCCGAAATGCCATTCGACGGTTCGGATTTACACGGTCGCGGGGGATCTCGTCGAAGTGCTCTTTCATGACGGAAGCAGCGGCGACGGGACGCTGGCGTGGGATCTCGTCTCGCGGAACGGGCAGGACGTGACGAGCGGAGTGTATCTGTTCTCCGTGGAGCCCGAGGATGGCAAGTTCTCGAGGGCGATCGGAAAATTCGTCGTGATTCGATGATTGATTACTATGAACGTTCTCTCGGAGGAGGTTGCGTGATGAAGCGTAGGATTTGCATGGGGATTGTGCTGATCGCGCTGGTCCCCGCTCTGGCGTCGGCATCGACCAAGCCTTTCGAGAAGGTCGGCACGTACTCGGCCCAATTCCTGAAGATCGGCGTATCGGCGAGAGCGGCGGGAATGGGAAGCGCCTTTACGGCCGTCTCCAACGATGCGACGTCCCTGTACTGGAATCCCGCGGGCATGGTCGAGCAGCCGCGCACGCAGGTGACGGTGAACACGGTCGTCTGGCCGGCCGATCTCGACGTCTATTTCGCCGGCGCCGTGTTCAACACGCCGTACCTTCCGGGATCGTTCGGAGTGAGCGCGCGCGCTCTCACGATGGACCCGCAGGAGGAGAGAACCATCTACATGCCCCAGGGGACGAAGCGATACTTCGACGCCGGGGACATGTCGTTCGGACTATCCTACGCCACGTACTTTACGGACCGGTTCTCCGCGGGCATCACGACCCATTTCATACATATGGGTCTCGCCGACAAGAGCGTCGAAACGCTCGCGTTCGACTTCGGTCTCCTCTACCGCATCGGCATTCAGGGCATGCGGCTCGGTATGATGGTCCAGAGCCTCGGCGGCGAGGTCGATTTCGACAACCGCGCATCCAAGCTTCCGACCCTCTTCAAGGTCGGTCTCGCCGTGGACGCGTACCGGAGCGGCGCTCATGCGCTCATGGCCACGGGCGAATTCTCGCACCCGGTCGATAACAAGGAACGCATGAACGTCGGAATGGAATACAGCTTCAATCAGTTCTTCATGCTTCGCTCGGGCTACAATATCGGATATGACACCCAGAAGCTCGCATGGGGCGTCGGATTCCGGATCGATACGAGCCAAACCTCCGATATCGGACTGGATTACAGCTGGGAGGATCTCGATTATCTCGGTACGAGCCATCGGTTCAGCATGAACTTCAGCTATTGAGGGATAGCATCGCGTGTTTCTTGAGCCCCGCATACGTTTGCATGCGCGTGCTCTCGTCGCCATCCTGCCGGTATTGATTGCGCTTGCATCGGCAGGCGAGGTTCGATGCGATCCGATGCGGGGCCAGGGCAGCTTCGAGTTCTACGCCGACGTCGCGTCCCTGCCCTCGGGAGGCCGGGGCACAATCCAGCTTCTCCAGATCGCCGTTCCCACGAAGGAGCTGCGGTACGTCGAGAAGGCCGGTTCCTTCGTCGCCGAGGTGCGATTCTCGATCAGGATCAGCGCCGGGGACAAAATCCTCTATAAAAAGATATTCCAGATGAAGGACTCGCGGGACGCGATGCCGCGCGTGAAGGATCTCTCTTCGTTTCTCTGTCATATCGATTCGTGCGCCCTCGATCCGGGCGCCTACAAGCTCACCGTGAAGGTGGAAGATCTCTCTCGCAGGAAGAAGACCCTGCTCGGTATCCTGCGCCGGACGTATCTCTCCTCGACGGTGGAGGATGCCGCGTTTGAGGTTCGGCCGTTCCCCGCGAACGGGATCGCGCTGGCCGATCCGATCCTCGTGTGGGAATCCGATCGCAGCGGACGGTTCATTCCGAATCCGATGCAGATCTACGGGTTGCGGAAAGACACCTTGAGCGTATTTGTGCAGGCGTCGGTGCCGGAAACGTCGTCAGCGGATTCGCTCGATGTGCGGCTGGCGCTGACCAGGAGCACGGGCGAAGCAATGGAAGAAGCGCTTTTCAAGGTTCCCGTCAAGGGGGATCGGAGCGCGTTCCTGCGAACGGTCGATCTCACGACCTATTCCGCGGGCGCCTATCGTTTGACCGTGGAGGCATGGGCGTCCGGCGGACTGTTCGCCTCTTCAGGCAAGGATTTCAACGTCGCCTGGGAGCTCGTCAATTGGCAGAAGCCTTCGCGGGACATCATGTTGGAAGCGCGCATTCTCCTCGGCGATAGCGAGTTCGACGACTTCGCGCGGATGAGTCTCGGCGAGCAGGAAGCGTTCATGCGGAATTTCTGGAGGAAGCTCGATCCGACGCCCCAGACGGCGGTGAACGAGGTATTCGAAAGATTCACCTCCCGCGTGAGATACGCGGACGCCCACTTCGGCTCTTTCGATCGCGGCGCCCTCACCGACCGGGGATTCACCTACGTCCGGTTCGGATCGCCCGATGAGATCATCAACCAACCGATGCCCCAGGGCCGGGGTGATCTCTTCGAGGGGATCGAGAAGGTCGCCACCGAATACAAGATCATCACCGAAGGAATCATGACGGGGAAGTCGATGAAGGATCAGCGCCCCGTGATCATTTCGCCCGAAAGGCAGCGCGCGACGAGAGGCACGGTCGGCAACGACGTGGGATCTTTCGAGGTATGGAACTACAGCTTCAAGGGCGATCCCCTTCTTCCCGATGACAAGGGGATGACGACCAAGCAGGGTCTCAGATTCCTGTTCCTCGACAAGGACGGGATAGGCGATTACCATCTCGTCGGATCGTCGGAGAACATATCGGAAGGCGAAAGGAAATAGGCTTGACGCGGGCCTCACGCGGCGTTTCGAGCGCCGGGCCGCGCGGGTAATTTTGAGGTTGACAAGGGGGTACGCATCGATTATTTTGCACACATTAATGACCCGGTGCTTTTGGGATTGGGAGCATTGAGGATCATTCCCGCTCACCGCACGCAGAGAGCACGTTCGCGTCGCGTTGAATGATCCATCGAATCGAGATCAATTAATAAACCGCTAGCAGATGCAGGAGGAGCGCGTGGTATGGCACAGAAGAACCGTTCGACGTCGGGCGTACTAGTTCTCTTGATCCTCGCCGCCATTCTGTGCTTCGCCATGGCAACCGCGAACTCGCAGGGGACCGCCGGAACGGCGACCCCGACCACGACGGAGACCGCCGTGGGCTCGAGCGATTCGCTCGCCATGTCGAAGGCCGATTCGATGTCTTATGCGAAGAAAGTCGATGACATGCGGGAGCGAGCGCGGCTGGGCTGGGTCTACAAGATCCGTTACAGCGGCCTCGGCGACTGGTATGTCAGGGGCGGCGTATTCATGCATCCGCTTCTCGGCTGCTCGATAGCCGGAGCGGTGTTCATCATCGAGCGCATCTATACGCTCAACCGCGCCCGGATCGATACGAAGAAGCTCATGGACCGCGTTCTCAAGGCGCTCCAGACCGAAGGCGTCGAAGCGGGTCTCAAGGTGTGCGAGGAGACGCGCGGTCCCATCGCGGCCGTGCTCCACGCGGGGCTCATGCGCGCGAACTACGGTACGGATGCGGTCCGCGAGGCAATCGAAACGGCGGGAGCCATCGAGGTATCCTTCCTCGAGCGCGGTCTCGTCGTCATCGCCACCACGTCGACGCTCGCGCCGATG
>JAPLKY010000049.1 GCA_026387805.1 Candidatus Krumholzibacteriia bacterium | reverse complement strand
CGCTGCGCCCCCTGCGGGGGCCCCATCGCCGCCACCCGCTACCGATGCTCGGAGAGTGACCCGGCCCCTCTCAACCCAAACACCATCTTTGAGTTTTCTAAAGTGCCAGCTCAGAATTCTCAACCCGTCGTCTTCTATTCTTTCTCGGGTTCCTTATCCTTGTCAGGCGGCGCTTTTCTCTCTCTGTTCATCTTATCGCTGTTCCATTGCCAAAAAGCCGCTGCACTACCTCTTTCGGTTACTATTCTTTACCTTCCGCGTCGACACACCCTCCACGTATATCTCCCCGATCGCCAGCTTCAGCGCCTGCTCGCTTCGCTTCTATAGGAAATTCGATTCCGTGTAAGGATCCTCGCGCGGCCGGTGTGGCGGCCGGACGGGGTCAGATCGAGGCAATTTCGCTCATGTGGGTCCGGCGGGTGTCTCCGGATGGCGGGCGGTCAGGCTTCATTGAGCACCCCGGCGGCTTCTCCTGAGACATCATCCTTCCCTGGGCGGAAAAACAGACGCTGGCTGCGAGCCGATCGCCCCGCCCGGGCAGGCTTCGCCCGGCGGGGGCGGGAAAATGATGCCATGTGCGCGGAGTTTCCGGCTCACCCGAGAGGCGACCGGCAGAGCTGGGGTGGAGGATGATAGCGCGGAGGCGGCGTGTCGGCGTGCTTGAACCCGAGGTGCCGGAGTATCTTGTCGATAACACCTTGTTCGGTGATAAACGAGATAATCCGCATTGTCCCGCCGCAGCGGGGACAAAGGAGCGGATCCTCCTGCCAGACCTTCCGGATGAGCTGAGCCCATCGCATGCGCCTCATTTTGAGCCATTCGCTTTCATCGCCGTCGGGGTGATCGGCCGGGCATGCAGATGTCTCGTGTCTGCCGTTTGATACCCTGCGCTGTCCGGAGGCGTTTGAGTAGAGGCCGTAGTATAGCACGAGTCTTTCATGTGGCTCGGCATGACGATCATTACTACCGCCGCATCTATATTATGGATGTATCATTAGCATGACAAACGTTCGGGCACACTCAGAAAGATGCTTCTGATCTGCCGCAAGGCTGGTCATCCCGCACTTAAAAACGGGTATAAACATAAAGGAATGTTCGTGTAGTATTTCAATAAATAATGGGAATGATTCCTATTATTTTCTAATAGAAGTTACTTTGCATTTGAGTTAATGCCGATTATCTTTTATCAAGTTAATAATAGTGCCAATAACGAAATATGTTACTAGGACTATCAATCCCTTCCGCCATCCAATAATACCGAACATAGAAATGATAATAAACCAGGTCAGCCAAAACGCCCATGCTGGGTTACGCATTTTTACCCTTTCTAATCCCTCACAGGTGCGGGTCTTCTGCAGGATCTGCTAATATATTATTCATAAATCTAGCCTCTGAAAAACAACAGATTCTCACACGACCCCACGCTAAATGACAGGGCAAACAGTGCTAGAATTACCCATTTGGCAATCTTCTTCCATCGAAAAAAGCCGGATCCTAGGCCAGATGCTCTAACCAGCTCTTCTCTATTCACTTCTATGACTATCTTTTTTAGACAAAATACTAACGCGATAGTGCTTAGACAACAAGTAATTCCCCATACTAATTCCATTTTAAGCTCCTCCTTGCATGGCTCTTGACCCAGATCATGAACCAGCTCTACCCCTGATTTGCCAGTCTGGCTCTTGCAAATTCATCCGTATGAAATGACTCTTGCTGTACATGTTCTCTGAATATGACGAGATCAGAGGTAATTGACGTGCCCCCGGGATTTGTACAGCTCTGAGACTCAAACCGCCTGTTCGATTGGCGGTGGCTCCATTGCCTCCGGCGCCGGCGGCCGATATCCCAGAGAGCTGTGTGGACGAACCCGATTGTACTCCTCTCTCCATCGCTCCACCAGGACCTTGGCTTCCCACAACGTGTAGAGGATCTCTCTGTTCAAGAGCTCATCTCTGAGCTTGCCGTTGAACGACTCGTTGTATCCATTCTCCCAGGGACTGCCCGGCTCGATGAACAGCGTCTTGACTCCGAGCCGCTGCAGCCAGCTCCGCAGCGCCTTCGCCGTCATTTCGGCCCCATTGTCCGATCGCAAGTAATCCGGCATCCCTCTCTCTATGAACAGCTTCGCCAAAGTCATCAACACATCATGCGAGCTGAGCCGTCTCTCGACACGAAGAGCCAAACACTCCCGGCTGTACTCATCGATGACTGTCAGTATCCTGAGCGGCCTCCCGTCATGAGTGCGCTCATGCACAAAATCGTAGGACCAGACGTGATCACGGTACTCCGGCCTCAGGCGGATGCAGGAGCCGTCATTGAGCCATAGTCGGCCGCGCTTGGGCTGCCGCTTCGGCACCTTTAGGCCTTCCCGACGCCAGATACGTTCCACCCGCTTGTGGTTCACGCACCACCCTTCTCTCCTGAGCATCGCCGTCACCCGGCGATAGCCGTATCTGCCGTACTCTGTCGCAAGCGCGATGATCCTCTTCACGAGCAGCGGCTCATCATCGCCCAGCCGAGGCTCGTACCGCTGCGTCGATCGCGGCTGGCTCAACAACTCTACACGCCCGGTTCTCCGAGACCCCGAGCTCACCGCACACATGCTCGACCGCCCGGCGGCGACGCGCCGGACTCAGAAATTTCCCCGGTTCGCCTCTTTTAAGATCGCTATATCCAGAGATAGATCAGCAACCAGCTTCTTCAGCCTCGCGTTCTCCTTCTCGAGCTCTTTCAGATGCCTCGCCTGCTGAACATCCAGACCGCCATATTCCTTGCGCCACCGAAAGTACGTGTTCTCGCTCACATTGAGCTGCCGGCACACCTCCCCAACCTTCTGGCCCTTGGAGAGAAGAACCTCGGCCTCTCGAAGTTTTGTGATGATCTGTTCCGCAGTAAACCGCTTCCTGGGCATGGAAAAACCCCCTTTTCGATCGGCTGCATTATAACTCACAGCCCTGATCCGAACTAGGGGGTCACGTCACTCAAAGGTCATGGTTAGAGGCGCACCTGTTTTTACTTCAACTTTCACCTACACCTAAATATCAAGTCCTGATTTTGCTGAATTTCTCTATTTTATCGAATCCGATTTTACAACGGTTTTGCACCACTATAGAGTGTTCTCTTACGACAGTTTATCGATTTTATGCTGGTTTGCATACTCTTCCGGGGGCAGATTTCCCATCAATCCGTTGTTCTTGCCCCCATCCTTGAACCAGCCTTCCCCCTGATTTGCCAGTCGCGTTCCAGCTTTTTGTATTCGGATATGAACTCCCCGTTGCATACGTCTTCGCGGATTCCCGGATTGAGGAGAGAGTCTATTTTACGAACGTCTTGACCTCCGCGTCGTTCTACTTTTCCAGCGTGTCGCTTATCTCCTTCAACGCGTCATATGGGGGGGATTTGACCTTGGAACGTAATTCGCTCCAGTCCCAGTTAACGCCAAGTTCCCCCTCGTATGCCTGCGGGTGTTTGTTTATGAACGTGACAAGCGCCTCGGCTGCAAAAGCCCTGACCCCTGGGTCTTTGTCCTGGACTCCCTCGAGCATGAAAAGGACCGCGACTGACGAACTTAGTGAGTCCCCGAGACTCTGCGCATCCCGGAGGAGTTCGAGTGCCTTCATCTTTTCTCTTGGCGTCCCCCGCATGAAAACGTTGTTGATGGTCAGCATACTCTCTACCGTGTTTATCCTATCCTTGAAAAGCTGCGTCGCCTCCTTGGCAAGGAGCGCATTTTTTTCCGAAAGCGAGGCCTTGAAGATTTCGTCGAAGACCGTCCGCACGTCTTTTTTGTATCCGACATCCTTTTTCAGCGTGGACGTCCTCGACTTCGCGAGATAGTCCAGCTCCGTATACGACCTATTACTGCCGGGTCTCAGGCTCCCGAATAGGGACACGACCGCTATCGCCTGCTTCTCCTGCGCTTGCTTCGTTTCGGCCGGTGAGTTCAGTATGTTTATGCACTCTTCGGGGGTCTGCTTCTTCAGGAAAGCTGGCGTCGCAGGGGAATTCATGAATTCGTTTCCGGTAGTTTTGCCGGAGTTAAGTTTTGACTCCATCGAAACAAGCGTCTCCTTTGCGATGTTCATGCCCGCGGGGGACAACTCGCCCTTGTCGATTGCGGCCTGAAGATTGCCGACCGCCCTTTCCACGGTTGCCCTTTCCAAGCTATAGCCGCGCAGAACTAGCCCCGCTTCCTTCGCCTTCCAGCCATCGTACTTCTGGTCGGTTATACAGCAGCAGATGGCGTCTATGGCCTCCGGGTGGCCGGTTTTGGCAAGCCCCGCCAGCGTGCGCCTGAACTCCAGCTGGCTCTTGAAGTTACCCGGGAGCGTGGCGATAAGCTCGAAAATCTCGGCCTGGCTGAGCTTCTTTTGTCCGGTCTGCGTAAAGGCCGTCGCATTCAGTGCGTCTTTGAAGTGCGTCGTCGTGAAATTCTCTATGTATTTGAGTTCGATGGCCAAACACGGAAAAGTGGAGAGAAAGAGAATTGCCAGAGCCATAGCGACAGAAGCAATACAAACCAGTCCTTTCATGGTGGACCTCCTAGCATAACTACATAGTGACAGCAGCAACACAAACTCTCTCTATAGGAAATTCGATTCCGCGTCAAGATCCTCGCGCGGCCGGGGTGGCGGCCGGATGGGGGCAGATCGAGGCAATTGCGGGCATGCGGGCCCGGCGGGTGTCTCCGGATGACCGGTGGTCCGGCTTCATTGAGCCCCCCACGGCTCCCGCTGAGAAATTATCAATCCCTGGGCAGACAAACAGACACCGGGCGCGAGGCGGGCGCCCCGCCCGGGCAGGCTTCGCCCAACGCGGGGCGGGAAAATGAGACCATGTGTGCGGAGTTTCCGGCTCACCCGAGAGGCGACCGGCAGAGCCGGGGCGGAGGATGATAGCGCGGAGGCGGCGTGTCGGCGTGCTTAAACTGGATGTGCCTCAGTGCGATTGGGTAGGGCGCGGACACTCCCGCGACGAGCGCATTGGAGCCCTGCGACTGGGCTCTTCACCAGGGACGGACATTCCCGCGAACGAGCCCATTGGAGGCTCTGCGACTGGGCTCCCCACCAGGACGCGGACATTTCCGCGACGGGCCCATTGGAGGCTTTGCGACTGGATTTCTCGCCAAGGCGCTGACACGCTCGCGACGAACTCATTGGAGGCTCTGCGACTGAGTTCGGAGCGAGCGTGTCAGTGCCACCTCACGCCATCTTGATCTTCGCGGCGTCCTCGAGCCCGAGCTCGCGAATCGAGATCTCGCGCATCTTGAACTTCTGGATCTTCCCCGTGACGGTCATCGGGAACTCGGTGACGAACTTCACATAGCGGGGGATCTTGTAGTGGGCGATGCGGCCCTTGCACCATTCCTTGATCTCGTCCTCGGTCGACGACTCCCCCTCCCTGAGCTGGATCCAAACGCAGATCTCCTCCCCCATCTTGCGGTCGGGGACACCGATGACCTGGGCGTCGCGGATCTTCGGATTCGTGTAGAGGAACTCCTCGATCTCGCGCGGGTAGATGTTCTCGCCGCCGCGGATGATCATGTCCTTGATGCGGCCCGTGATCTTGAAGGCGCCGTCCTCGCGCATGAGGCCGATATCCCCCGTGTGGAGCCAACCCGCTTCGTCGACGGCTTCCTTCGTCGCCTTCTCATTATTATAGTAGCCGCGCATGATCTGATAGCCGCGCGCGCAGATCTCCCCCTGCTCGCCGACGGGCACCGTCTTCCCCGTCGCCGGGTCCACGACTTTGAGCTCCGTGTGCGGGATCGCGGGGCCGACCGTCTCCGTGCGCCGCTCGAGCGTGTCGCGGGCGAGCGTCTGGGTGACGATCGGGGAGGCCTCGGTTTCGCCGTAGCCGATCGTGATCTCGCTCAGGTGCATCAGGTCGTTCACGCGCTTCATGAGCTCGATCGGGCAGGGAGCCCCCGCCATGACGCCCGTGCGGAGCGAGCTGAGATCGAATTTCTTGAAATCGGGGTGCTCGAGCTCCGCGATGAACATCGTCGGCACGCCGTGGAGCGCCGTGCAGCGTTCCTTCTCGACCGCCTCGAGCACGAGAAGCGCGTCGTAATATTCGGACGGAAACACCATCGTCGCGCCGTGCGTCACGCAGACAAGGCTCGAGAGCACCATGCCGAAGCAATGATAGAGAGGCACCGGGATGCAGAGCCGGTCTTTGTCGGTGAGGTGCATTCCCTCCGCGACGAAGTACGCGTTGTTGAGAATATTGTGGTGCGTGAGGCTCGCGCCCTTCGGGAGCCCGGTCGTTCCCGAGGTGTACTGCACGTTGATGACGTCGTCGAAGTCGCAATCGCCCGATCGCTCGGCGAGCTCGCCGTCGGAGACGCTCTCCCCCTTCTTCATGAACTCGGCCCACGGGAGCGTGCCGGGGTGGGATTCCGACCCGATCATGATGATCGTCTTGAGCTGCGGGAACGCACGCGACACGAGCTCGCCCGGCCGCGATTCCTTGAGCTCCGGGACGAGCTGATTGATCATCTGCGCGTACTCCGAGCTCTTGAACCGCGGTATGAGGATCAGCGTCTGCGCCTCGGCGTTCTTGAGCCCGTACTCGAGTTCGTGCGTCTTGTACGCGGGGTTCACCGTGACGAGGATCGCC
>JAPLKY010000322.1 GCA_026387805.1 Candidatus Krumholzibacteriia bacterium | reverse complement strand
GAACTCGATCAGGTCGCCGAAGGTCGTGCCGATGCGCGCGAGAACGTTCTTGGGCGCCATGACACCGCGGCCCGTCACGCATACGACGCGCTCGACGAGGGGCCGGTTGCGGCGCACGGCCTCGCGGGCGGCGTATGCGGTGCCGACGTTCTGGACGAGCACGCCGACGTCCATCGGGAGCCCGCCCGCGGGCACGGCGCGCCCGGTGAGAACGTAGATGAGCTGGCGTTCGGCGCCCTGCGGATACACGACGTCGAGCCGGGCGACCGTGTAACCCCGCGCGCCGGCTTCCTTGCGCATCGCGTCGATCGCGTCTGGTTTATTTTTCTCGATCGCGACGATCACGTTCTTCACGCCGAGCGCCTGCGCGAGGTACGAGGCGCCCTCGACGACCTGCGGCGCCTTCTCGAGCATGAGACGATGGTCGCTCGCGAGGTACGGCTCGCATTCGGCGCCGTTGATGACGAGCACGTCGATCGGCTTGTCCTTCGGGGGAGAGAGCTTCACGTGCGTCGGGAAAGAGGCGCCTCCCATGCCGACGATACCGGCGTCGCGAATGATGGTCTTTATCTTTTCGGCGTCCGGGTTCTCCCCGCCGCGTTCGACGTCGAGACCGGCCGCCCATTCATCCTTGCCGTCGGGCGCTATGACCGCGGCGGGCATGTCGGCGCCGACCGGGTGCGGATACACATCGATCGCCTGCACGATGCCGGAGGTCGGCGCATGGAGCGGCACCGAGACGAATCCCTGCGGCTCCGCGATGACCTGGCCCTTCTTGACCGCGTCGCCCTTCTTGACGACCGGCTTCGGCGCGGCGCCGAGGTTCTGTGCGAAGGGCACGATGAGACGCGCGGGCAACGGCATCGCCTCTATGGCGAGCCGGTTCGCCAGATCCTTGTTATACGCCGGATGAACGCCGCCGAAGAATCTTCTCGCCGCCATCAGGCCTCACCTCCCGCCGCCGCTTTGACCTCGACCTCTTCGCCGGAACCGTCCATCACCTTGATCTGGATCGTGTTCATCGGGCAAGACGCGGCGATCGTATCGGGAATATCGAAACCATAGTTGACGACGGCGAGGTTGTCCTGCATCGCAATCGCCCCCTCGGGGGCCTCCTTGACGCACTTCGTGCATCCGATGCAGCCGACCGCGCAAAACTTCCGGACCTTCGCCCCCTTGTCGTGCGACGAGCAGAGGATATGGAGCCGCTTGTCGACGGGAACGAGCTTGATGATATTCTTGGGGCATGCCGTCACGCATTTTCCGCACGCGGTGCACTTGACCGGATCGACCTCGGGCAGGCCGTTCGGAAGCATGTGGAGGGCATCGAACGGGCAAACGCCCGCGCAGGTCCCGAGGCCGAGACAGCCGTACGAGCACGCCTTGTCGCCGCCGAAGAGGATCGCCGCCGAGGTGCAATCCCTGATGCCATTGTAATGAAAACGCTTCTCGGCGACCTGGTCGTCTCCGGCGCAGAGCACGAGCGCCACCCTGCGCGCGGCGCCTCCCGCGTAGGAGGCTCCCATGATCGCCGCGATCTTCGAGGCGACGGCCTCGCCCCCGACCGGGCATGAGTCGATGCTCGCCTTTCCGTCGGCGATGCGCCGCGCGAGCTCCGAGCAGCCGGGAAACCCGCAGCCGCCGCAGTTCGCGCCGGGCAGCGCCCCTTCGATCTCCTCTACCTTGGGATTCGAAGGGACGGCGAAGGCGCGCGCCACCGCCGCGAGGAGGAGGCTCGAGAAGAGCGCGAGGGCGGACAGCGCGATGATTGCTGTCAGAACGGCGGTCTGCATAGAAGGTGTCTCCTTATTGCTTCACGAGGCCGGTAAAACCCATGAAAGCGAGCGAAAGAAGTCCCGCCGTCACGAGCCCGATCGCGGTGCCCCGCAGCGGAACCGGAATGTCGCAGAGCTCCATGCGCTCCCTGATTCCGGAAAAGATCATCATGGCGAATCCGAAACCGACCGCGGCTCCGAAGCCGAAAACGGTCGTTTCGACGAGATTGTACTGCTTCTGGATGTTGAGAACGGCCACGCCGAGCACGGCGCAGTTCGTCGTGATGAGCGGCAGGTAGATGCCGAGAGCCCGGTAGAGCGTCGGGCTCATCTTGAGGAGCACCGTCTCGACCACCTGGACGAGCGCCGCGATCACGAGGATGAAGGTCACGGTTTGCAGGTACTCGAGGTGGAACCGCGCGAGAATATACTCGTAGAAAAGCCACGTCGCGGCTGACGCCATCGTCATGAC
>JAPLKY010000172.1 GCA_026387805.1 Candidatus Krumholzibacteriia bacterium | reverse complement strand
GATGGACATGAGGTCGCAAGCGAGGTATAATCGCCTCGCTAAAAAGACTCGATAGACCGGCCCTTTACTCAAGAGACGCTTAGGATACTGACAGGTCCGGGGGCTTCCCGCGCATCGCGCGGGAAGCCCCCAACCGGTTCGACGGGGGTGCATCGAAGATGAAACGGCCCGTGCTGCTCTTGTTGCCTGCAGGCGGCGTCATCATGCCCCGGGCGACAGCGCCTTTGAGACATGATTTTCGCGCGCATCAATAGTTCTTGACAGAACGCCGTTTCCCGATACATTTTCAGGAATAGTTACTATTATTGATAATGGAGCGGTGAACGCATGCGAAGGACGAAACAACGGGAAGTGATCCTCGATGAGCTCGTGAAGCTTCGCACGCATCCGAGCGCCGACGAGCTTTACGGCCGCGTGAAGAAGCGGCTTCCCCGGATCAGTCTCGGCACCGTGTACCGGAACCTCGAGATCCTCTCGCGCGAAGGCATCATACGGAGGCTGGAGACCGCGGGTTCGCAGAGGCGCTTCGACGGCGATACGGGGGACCACCAACACATACGCTGCGTGAGCTGCGGATGCATCGACGATCTGGCGGCCGGCGCCGATCGCGCGAGATGCGATGCCCTGGTCGCGAAGGGAACGGGGTACCGCGTTCTCGGACGGCGGGTCGAGTATCTCGGGATATGTCCCTCGTGCAGAAAGAAGAGCGGGGGGTCTTGAAGTGGGCGTGCGAAAGACCGGAGATGAACGTGCAGGCGCCCGGGCCGCGGTTCTCGGACGCGCGGTCGCCCTCGACCGGGGGGCGCTCGAACGGCTGTACCTGAAGTACAACGATCGGCGGTTCATCAGGTCCGATCCGGTGGAGTTCGTGCGCCGGTACGATAATTCGCGCGACAGGGAGCTGGTCGCGCTGATCGCCTCGTCCCTCGCTTTCGGAAACGTGAAGCCGATCAGGGCGAGCGTCGCGCGAGCTCTCGAGATCCTCGGCCCCGCTCCTGCCGATCGGGTGACCGCGTCCTCGCCTCCGGATCTCGAGCTCTCTTTCAGGCATTTCAGGCATCGATGGATCACGGGAAAGGATATGGCATCGCTCCTCGCGGGGGTGCGGGGCGCGCTCAAGGAGTATGGTTCGCTCGGAGAGCTCTTCCGCGCGAAGCTCGACCGGAGCGATCCCGACGTTGCCCCGGCCGCCGGGCGATTCGCGCGCACCCTGTTCGAAATGGGCGGCGGTTACCGGCCGTGCCTTCTTCCGTCCCCGGAATCGGGAAGCGCGTGCAAACGGTTGAACCTTTTTCTCCGCTGGATGGTCCGGTCGGATGCCGTCGATCCGGGGGGCTGGAGCGAGGTGCCGCCCTCGATGCTCATCGTGCCGCTCGATACGCACATGCACCGGATCTCGACGAAGCTCGGTCTCACGAAACGGCATACGGCCGATTTCCGGGCGGCGCGCGAGGTGACCGCGGCGTTCAGAGAGATCTCGCCGGACGATCCGGTGAAATATGATTTCGCGCTGACCCGCCTCGGCATCCTGCGGGGCGAAACGGAGGAGGATCGTGCAGAATTTTATTGCTGAATTCGCTCACTCCGTCTGGTCGACGCTTCGCGAGATGTCGCCGTTCCTCCTCTTCGGCTTTCTCGTCGCGGGGCTTCTCTCGGTGCTCGTGAAGCCGGAGACCGTGGAGCGCCATCTGGGGGGGCGGGGTTTCTGGCAGGTGTTCAAGGCGGCGGTTTTCGGCGTGCCGCTTCCCTTGTGCTCGTGCGGCGTCATTCCGGTCGCTGCTTCGCTCCGCAGGCACGGCGCGAGCGCGGCCGCGACGACCTCCTTTCTCATCTCGACGCCGCAGACCGGGGTGGACAGCATCATGGTTACGC
>JAPLKY010000114.1 GCA_026387805.1 Candidatus Krumholzibacteriia bacterium | reverse complement strand
AGAGATCCTCACCTCATCGACCGTATATTGCGCAATCCTGATGTTCCTGATGATCGTCGCTGGTTACTATGCGCTCAGAGAACACTACAATCCGGGGTATCTGCGCGCGGTCTGGACCAACGAGGTGGCCGCGCGTTACCTGTCGGCGCCACAACTGGAGCATCACCCCGGCGGCTTTCTGTACTACGCGAGGGAGCTTGCGGTGCGGCAGTTTTCCTCGTGGCTCTTCTTCGTGCCGATCGGCATCGCGCTCATATTCTTCAATGCATCCTCCCCGATGAAGCCATTCGCCGCGCTGCTCCTGTTCTGCTCGGCATTCGCATTCGTCACCATCTCGTTCGCCAAGACCAAGATGCAGTGGTACGCGGCGCCGCTGCTGCCGCTGCTCTCGATCATCGTGGGCGCGGGCCTGAGCGATATCTACGCGCATGTCAGGAAGGCGCTCGCCCTGCACGGCGGAGGCGCACGACTCGTTTTCGGAACGTGCTTCGTCGCGGCAATATTCTGCGTCCCCTACGCGAAAACGATCGGCTCGATACGGAACGAAGCGGACGACGCGAGCGCGCGGTACGGCGATTTCATGAAGAAGATCGCGAGCTCGAAAGACCGCCCGGGATCGTTTTCGGTAATGCACCAGGGGTGGAGTCCGCAGATATATTTTTACGCGCAACGGCTCGCCGAAGCGGAAGGCATCGCGATAACGAGGAAATTCAGTCCCACGCAGCTCCGTATCGGAGAAGTGGTAATGACGTGCCAGAGCGGCAGTCTGGAATGGATTCGGGAGCATTTCGATTACGAGGTGCTCGATTCCTACGAGGACTGCAGCATGATTCGCATACGCAGCGTCAAAAGGGGCGAATCGGGAGAATCGCCGTGACCATGAACCGCCCACGCGCACAGCGTGCATCCCTCATATTCGCGCTGATGCTCATGCTCGGCCTCGCGGAGTGCGATAGCGGGCGGAGACTCGAATCGTCGCATGCGCCCGGCACCATTGCCGATGCCGTTGCATCGGATGCGCGCCTGTCAGCGCTCGCGTCCCTTCTGCACGTCTCCGACCTCGCGATCATGCTGAGGGATCCCGGTCCATTCACCCTCTTTGCCCCCACGAATGGCGCATTCGATCGACTGCCGGAAGGAACCAGGCAAGAGCTCTTTTCGAGCATGCCGGCGCTCACCAAGACGCTCCTCTACCATATCGTTCCCCGGGGACTCTCGGTCGCCGATCTGACACTTCTCCCCGAAGTGGACACGTCCCTGGGCAGACCCCTATCGATAGAATCGAATGATACGAAGATGAGGATCGGAAGCGCGAGAATCCTGCAGGGGGACATACGATGCTCGAACGGCGTGATCCACGTCGTCGACGCCGTCAACGTGCCGTCCCCGCCGGTTGCTTCTTCATTTTAGAAGAACCATCTTCCGGACGAAGGTCAGGTCGCCGACCCTGAGCTCGGCGAAATAGAGGCCGCTCGCGACCGGTTTCCCGCGCGGGCCGAGGCCGTCCCATACGGCCGAATACCGCCCCGCGGAAAACCGTCCCTCCCTGAGCACCGCAACCGTCCGTCCCGATACGTCAAAGAGCCTCAGCCCCGTCACCGCCGTCCCGGTTCCCGGCGCCTCTTCCGCGCCGACGGTGAACCACAGCGTCGTCGCCGGATTGAAGGGATTGGGATAGTTCTGATCGAGACCCGACGCGAAGGCGGGAGGCGCGTCGGCGCCCGAGAGATCGTCGATCTCCTTGGAGGCGAGATCGCTCATCCTGCTCCGGTGCCCCTCGGCATCGAAGGCTCTCACGTAGTAGATGAAGCTCCCGGTCTCCTCCGGCCAGCGGTGGTACCAGGTTGTCGCGAGGTTCGAGGCGATCGCCTCGCTCCGCTCGACGTGGATCACCGGATTCACGTAGTCGACGTACAGCCCCTCGTTGTTCACCGATGCGTCGGTCGAGTAGAGGAACCTCAAGAGCACGCTGCCCGTCTCGCTCACCATGAGACTCCTGAGATCGAACGTCGCGGAAACCCATCCCGATGATGCGCCGGTGATTCCGTTTCCGCGGTTGCTTCCGTTCGGATTCGAATTCGTCGTCCGGTTGCCGGGAACGGTCGTCCAGGTGATTCCCCCGTCGGCGCTGCCCTCGAGGTATGCATAGTCCCAGTCCAGCTCGACGTCATACCAGAGTCGGCACGCGAGTGTCGTCGAGAACCACATGGGATAGACGTTCTTCATCGTCAAGGTGCGTTTGAGATTGTCACCGCGCCCCGAATAGAAGCTCGATGAGCCGACGAACGAGCGCGAGCTCGACAGGGTGAAACCGCCGGTTTCCCAGAGCGCATCCCCCGCTTCGACGGAATCGAGAACGCCGGCCAGGTTCTTGATCTCGACGAGATCGTAGGACACCGCCGGATTCGGATCCTGCGAGGATGGACCGGACCAGCTGATCTCGTAGCTCGGAGGATTGAGCATCGTGACGGCGTTCATCGCCGGAGGCTCGGGGCCGAGAAGGCCCTGCGCATCTCCGGCAAGCTCGGCGAAGCGCAGGTTCAACTCGAGCATCGCGTCGAACGTCGGCTGAATGAGACTCTCCGGCGGAGCGAATCCGCCTGACTCGTAGGTATTGAGCTCGACGGTGAATGCGTACGCGGGATTCTTGATCAGTCTCTCGCCGTAGAGCCAATCGTCGCTGTCGCCGTTCGTGACGTAGATGGCTCCCGACGCAGCGTTGCCGGCGAGGTAGTTGTTGCCCTGGCGGAGCGAATCCCCGAGCGCGGCGAAGAGCTCCTGCTCCATCGTGTTGATCGGCGCGTACCCCCACGGATAGAGGATGAGCTCTCCGTAGGAATGATACGAAAGGCTCATGGCGAATTCCCGCAAGGCGCAGAAATCCCTCACGACCTGCGTTTCGGGTTCGCTGAAGGGCCCCGTTCCGCGGAAAACCGCGGAAGAGGGATCGGGCGAACTCCCGATATCGTCGTATCCCCATCGATAGCCGTAATTCCTGTTGATATCGATTCCGTAGCTGCCGTTGGCGTTGAGCTTGCGATTCTTCCGCCACCAATAGGAGGAGGAGCCGGTGTGGTTCTGCTCGACGTATACGTGGCCGTCGACGTTGATCATCGGAGCGATCCAGATCTCGCGGGTATCGACCAACTCCGCGACGCGCGGGTCGGTCGCGTAGTGTTCGAGGAGGTACCGCGCGTAAAGGAGCGGCATTTCCACCGACATGAGCTCCCGGGCATGATGGCAGCCCATGATGAGAACCTCGGGCTCGTCCTCGTCGACCGCGGCGTTGTCCGATATCTTGATCGAACGGATAACCCGGCCCTGAACCGACCAGCCCAGGGTATCGATGTGCGCGCGGGAAGGATGGGCGAGGACGAGAGCATCGAGCTCCGCCTCCATCTCCGCGTACGTATGATACTGCCCGAGATTCTCGTCGAGCGCCGCGGGGACCGCGAGATTGCCTCTTTCGAGAACGGCGACGAGCGCCCCCCGCGATTCGATCCAGGCGAGCTGATCCTCGGTCACGGCGAGATCGGCCCGCCCGTCGCGGTAGACGTGGAGAATATCGACGCCCCTCTCGACAAGCGCCTTCTGCGAGATTTCTTTCGTGAGCTTCGTGCGGACGACCGCCGTCGGGGCCGGGGTTTGCGAAAACGCGCCGCTCGCCAGGAGCGCAGCGAGGGTTGCGGTCGCAACGATGCAAACAACATACCTCTTCACTGATGCCTCCTCCGCTATGCCAGCACTGAATCGAGGCCGGCGCCGCTTCGTTCGTATCCCTTATTGTACCCGGCGCGATGCTCCGACACAAGGCGATATTCGCCCCGACCCGACCCGGCACCTTTTGCTTGATTTTTCCCGCTCACCCGCATAGGTTCTTCCCCATGGTCACCTATCGCTACTCGTGCGAAAAATGCGGATACGAGTTCGACTTCGAGCAGCGGATCACCGCCCCGTCGAAAAAGCGCTGCCCGAAGTGCCGGGGACCCGTGTACCGGGTGATCCAGGCGGTAGGGCACATCCTCAAGGGCAGCGGCTTCTACCGGACCGAGCACCGCAGCAAAGACTTCAGCGCAAAAGAAAAAGAGGAGACGGCCTCGGCCGCCTCCTCGAAAGAGCACGATTCAAAAAAGCCAAAGGAAAAGCAGTAGTCCCTCCTACTCCGTGTGCACCGTACTCGACGTATCCCCTGAACAGGTCTTGCCCCTGTACTCCTTGATCACGTCGGCCATGATCTCGACCGCCTTCTCGATCTCGGCCTTCTGCACGTTGAGCGGCGGACGGAAGCGTATCGTCTTCACGCCGCACTTGAGAATGAGGAGCCCGTGCTTCACGCATGAGGTGACGAGCGCGTCCCGGCACGCCGTGTCGACAAGATCGAACGCGCAGAAGAGGCCTCTCCCGCGGGCGTTCGAAATGAGCTCCGGATTGCGCTTCTCGAGCTCCTGGAGCCGCGCGACGAGTATCCCGCCCATCTTCGCGGCGTTCTCTACCAGATTCTCCTCCTCGATCACCTCGAAGATTCTCTTTGCGCGGTACATGTCGACGAGGTTCCCGCCCCAGGTCGAGTTGATGCGGCTCGGCACCTTGAAAACGCTGTCGACCTCGTTGATGCGATTGCTCGCCATGATGCCGCACACCTGAGTCTTCTTGCCGAACGCGACGATATCGGGCTCCATGCCGAAGTGCTGGAAGCACCACATCTTGCCCGTCATGCCGGCGCCGGTCTGCACCTCGTCGAAAATGAGAATCAGCTCGTGCTGATCGGCGATCCTGCGCAGCTCCCTGAAGAACTCGGGGCGAAAATGGTTGTCCCCGCCCTCTCCCTGGATCGGCTCGATGATGATCGACGCGATATCGTCCTTGTTGTCGGCGATCGCCTTCTCGATCGCGGCTATCGCGCGTTTCTCCGCCGCGATGACTTTGTCCAGGTTCTTTTCGAGCGGGAAGACGATCTTCGGATTCTCGATGCGCGGCCAGCCGAACTTCGGATAGTAGTTCACCTTCGCCGGATCGGTGTTGGTGAGGGACATCGTGTATCCGGTGCGTCCGTGGAACGCCTCGCGGAAGTGGATAACCTGGCGTCCCCGCTCCTCCTTGTAGCCCTTCGCGAAGTTCTTGCGCACCTTCCAGTCGAAAGCCGCTTTCAGGGCGTTCTCGACGGCCAGCGCGCCCCCGTCGATGAAGAAAAGATTGGGCAGGCCCTCCGGCACGGCGACTCTCGCAAAGGTCTCGACGAACTCCGCCATCTCGACCGTGTAGAGGTCGGAGTTCGACGGCTTCGTGATCGCCATCTCGCCGATCCTCTTGTGGAATTCCTTCTCGAGAAGACCGGGATGGTTGTGCCCCAGGGCGTTCGAAGCGAAGAAGGTGAAGAAATCGAGATACTCCGCGCCCGAGGCCTTGTCGATCATGAACGAACCGTGGCTCTTGTCCATATCGAGCACGAAGGGGAAGCCGTCCACGAGCATGTGCCGGGCGAGGGATTCATGGACTTTCCCCGGGGCGATCTTGGCCCTCACTCTTGATTTCGCGCTGGTCATCAACCACCTCTCAGGTTCAACTTATTGTCGCACAAACGATTACGTACTGCTGCCCGCGCAGATAGACGGGAAATAGCCGCCGCGAATATATCAACTATCGCTCGATATTTCAACTATTTTTTTCCTGGCCGGCCTGCGCGCCGGCGCGCCGCCGCCAAGGAAAAGGGACGCATGAAAGGCATGCGTCCCTTATGCCCCAGACCGAGATGATCGGCCCTCTTCACGCACCCGCGCGCACAATCAATACCCCGGGAACCTGTCGATTCGCTCTCGTCGGTTCTCCGGGCTGAAGGTCTTCGAACGCAAGAGATTGGAGTTCTGGTCGAACACGAACTCCACGCCATCCTCGTAGTAGGTCCAGGTCTCGGTGATCTCGCCGTATGCGTACTCGCGGAGACGATGCACCGGATAGCCGTACTCCTCGTACACGGCGAGCTTGTCGTTCTCGAGGTTGGCGACGTAGTAGGACTGCCGGAAGTATTTGCGGCCCTTTTTCCCCTTGCCGGGGGTCACCGCTTCGGTCGCGGTAGCGCCGAGAAGGGCCGCGAGCGCCATGATCAGAATGATGCGTTTAGCCATCATCCTCACATCCTTTCGCCTGATGCGCAGCACACGATGTTTTACTTGCCGCCCTTCACATATTGATTATACCATAAATGTCCTCGCCGTTACAAGATACTCCGTATTGTTTCGTATTGTTTCACATCATTTCGACGGGGGCGACAGGACTCTTTCGAGATGGAACGCGGGGCGGAAACGTGGAGCGGCATCTACTCCACTATGATGCTTCCCACTCTTACTCCGGCATAGACGTCCTCATCGGAGAATAGATCCTTTAATGAATAGTTGGGACTGAAGGGAAGGCTCAAGAGATTGATCCGTATATCGTATCTTCCCTTGGACACATCAGAAGGAACCATGGTCTCGAATCTATCTTCTATTATCTCGCCTTTCCGCCACAGCCGAGGAGGATAGACGCCATTCACCGGACTGTGCTCCGAACGGAACCGGTAACGGCTCCCGGTCATTGTCTGCAGAATGATCCTGTAGATCTTGCTGAAGTGCCTGCTATAGAGGGCACCTTTCCTGTATGCCGTGTCGAATCGGGCAAAGACCCGATAGTCCTTCAGGGCAGTGTCCACCTCACTGCACTTCCAGTAGCATTTCAGTTCCAGATTCTCGCCGCGTCGTACCGTCTTCTTTTCCACGGAAGCCCCGATCAATAACAATCCATCGCTAAATGCGGCGTTCACCACCTCCGGGAGACGGGATTCATTCTCAAGCACAAATGGCCGTGAAGGAGATTCTGCGATTTCCGACTCCGACATCACTTCTTCGGGGTGATACTCATAAATGTATATCCTGTCCCTCTCGTATACGTTTTCGAACAAGCCGGGATGAGTTTCGAACTTACGCCGAGTCGCTTCGTATTCTTTCACGTCAACGGACCAATAGCTCTCATACAGCGACGACGCGAAGGTCTGATTGACGATTATGTATTGCACATGGTACCTGTTCAATAGTGCAATCGTAGCTTTCATGTCGACATATGGATTCAGGACATCGTCGGCTGCGGCCACCCTATCGATGTTCTCGGCATCCAGCGGAGACGAATGGCCGATGAGCACGGCGACTATGTTGTGCCTCGTGAAGGCCGGGATGCTGAAGCTCGTCACGGGATCGCTGAGTATCACGCTCGGCTCGACTATCTGCTCTTGCATGAATGTCAACGCATCTCGCCAGGGCAGATAGCTATGCTTTCGTTCGAATTCAACCGATGCCGGGCTGTACTCGCCCACGAACCCTTTTGCATATGGAATGAGCATCACAACGAACAGAGAGAGAAATGCCAGAGCCTTCAGATTATCTCTTCTTACGAGCATCCCGCCGCGCAGAGAACACGCCGCTTGGTAGACGCAATATCCCGTAACTGCGATATATGGCGCATACAAGGCGATCCTTCTCACGAGCCCATACGTCATGACGCGTCCCAATATCTCTACGGCCAGGGGATTCAATAGGATCAGAGGTGTGGTGACCATGGCGGAAAACAGGAAGAGTATTCCGGCGTCCGCCTTTGCCCTCTTGAAGAGAAAAGGAGTTGCCCCGAACGCCAGCAATCCGATAGGTCCCAGAACCTTCCATACCTCCAAGGGATTCGAGATATAGATCTTCTCCGTAATGAACAGGAGATGCCTCGGCTGCAAATCAAATGGATTCGCAATCGCATATGAGAATCTGTATCGCATGACCAACAGAGGCACGGAAAAGGCGAGAGTGATCAATCCCAACTTGGCAATGGCGACCATCGATCTTCTATCCTCTCTCCTGAAGAGGCAGGAAAAGACGAAGAAGGCGGCAACTGCCAGAATGAATTGGAAGAAGTAATAGATGTGCACGACGGCAATCATGCACCCGATAGAGGCGCCCGCAAACAGAAATCTCGCCCGGCCGTTTTCCAGGTACCTAAACATGAAGAACAGGGCAATCAGGTAAAACTGAAAAGCCGCAAAGAGGGGAAATCCCACCATTCGTAGATTGCTTCTATCCAATCCGCCGAAGCAAAGAACGAACAGTACGGACGACAGGAGCGCGATCTTCCTGCTCTTGAACAGAGCGCCGGTGAAGGCCATGTAGCCGCACAGGAGAATCGGCAGGAGAAACACCGGAAGCCAAAGCCAGATCTGAAAGGGCTCAATCCCCGTGATTATGGATATCATCGCAAAACACGTATGAAGAAGCCCCTTTCGCGGATCGGGCCCCAGGCGCTGCTCCCCGCCGTAGAACGCGTCCCCGGGCATTATCTCGCGCTTCTCCACGATCTCCCTGATGGTTCCCACGTGATCGTATGTATCGGAGGACCAAAGGGACATGCCTCCGCGGTACAGCATCAGCGCGGCGGCACAGAGCAGTAGGATCCAGATGCCGAGAGTGACCGCCTTTCCCCCGTTCGGGCTATCCGTCCTTGCGCCACCGCGTTCTTTCCCGTTCTTCGAAGGCGCATGCCCGTTCCGTCTCCGCTTCGCGATGTTGAGGATAACGAGCACGAGCAACAACGCCGGCAGCAGCGCCATCAGCGCGTTCACATTCAGGCCGATCAAGTAGAGCACGATTCCCGCAACCGACAACATCGCGATGCTGAAAACCATCCCCACGGGAATGATCTCGACGGTGTCGTGTTCTCCGCGGTCAAAGAGCAGATGAAAGAGCAGCACGCCCGGCAGGATCAGAACGCAGGCGAATGCAAGAGCGAACTTAAGAAACGTGAATCCGGCGGCGACCATACGCTGTTCGTATCCTCTCGATCACACGCGAACCTTCAGGGGCTTCCGAAACCAGGCAATCGCGCCTATCACGCACGCCGAGATATTCGAAATGAACAGGAACATGATCGAGAACGAAACTGCCGACTCCCTGCTCAGGTGCAGCATCGAAAACATCGCGATCATCGTCGCATCCCGCGTTCCGATACCGCTTATGGATATGGGAAGCAGCGAAATCAGATTTGCCGCGGAGATGCAGAAGGCGATGTTCAGAAACGAGATGGAGATATCGAGGGCATCTGCGATCAGGTAGCACTG
>JAPLKY010000123.1 GCA_026387805.1 Candidatus Krumholzibacteriia bacterium | reverse complement strand
GAGGGCGTTCACGAGCGAGCTCTTTCCGACGTTCGGCTTTCCGACGATCGCGATCGCGATCGGCTCGGGACCGGCGGCTTCCGCCTTCCGGGGAAGGCGCGACGTCACGTCGTCGAGCACCTCGCCGATGCCCGTTCCGTGGATTGCGCTCAGGACGTGCATATCCTTGAAACCGAGCGTGTGAAATTCGTGCACGCTCCATCGATCGGCGTCATTCTCGATCTTGTTGACGACGAGGATCATCTTTTCGCGCTCGCGCCGCAAGTCGCGGAGCAGCGATGCGTCCTCTTCCGTCACCCCCGTATCGATGTCGACGACAAAGATAATGACGGCGGCTTCCCGCGCCGCGTTCTTCACCCGCGTGCGGACCTCCCGGGTGATCTGATCTTTCGTGCCGGCGCTGAAACCGCCCGTGTCGACGAGGACGAACGTGACGCCGTTCCAGGTGACCTTCTCCTCCACCGAATCCCGGGTAACGCCGCGCGTTGCATGCATGATTGCCTTGCGGCGTCTGACGATTCGATTGAAAAGCGTCGATTTTCCCGCGTTCGGTTTTCCGACGATGGCGACGATCGGTGTTTTCTTCATTGCGTGCGTTTCCTCCGGCATGCTTTCTCGACATGGTTTTCAAGAAACGTCGAACGGGCGACGACGACGGGAACGCCGAGCTCCCGCCCGATATCGCGCGCGGTCATATCATCGATGAAACGCCCCTCATGGTTGATCGCGTTCGGCGGAATCACGAGAAAGCCCGTGACCCGGCTTCGCCGGGCCGCCCGCGTGATGTCGCGGCCCGAAAGGAGCCCCGATACGGTTACGGCCGGCCCGAAGAGTCGATTGCGCACGACGATGACGCGGAACGAAAGCGAGGGCAGCCGCTCGGCGATGAGCGGCGCGGCATAGCGCCGCAGGAATCGGGCGCCGAGAACGCCGGTGGCGACCGTCACGCATCGGGGGACGTTTCCGCGTCGTTTCGCGGATTCGATATCCCGCTCGAGCCGCGTCAGGAAGGACCGGCAAGCGCCGACCCCGTTCGAGAGCTGCGGGAAATCCCCGTACGCGTCAGCGGGCGGAAGAACCCGGTTCGTCGCCAGATAGAACTCGTCGGCGAGATGCAGAAAGCCTTCGCCTCCCGTGCGCTCTTTCAGGCGACTGCGCTCCCGCCCGGCCCAATCGATGAGCGTCCGAGATTCCGCGACGGTGACGCGCCGCAAACGGGGCAGCCCCGCGCGGTGCTTCGTGACGCCGACCGGAACAATCGCCACGGACCGGCACGCCGGATGGAGCGCGGCGAGTTCGCGCACGGTCTCCCGGAGCGACGCCCCGTCATTCACTCCGGGGACGAGGACAATCTGCGCGTGCATGACGATGCCGGCGCGCGCGAGCCGTTGCAGATCTTCCATGACGTTCCGGCGCATCGGGCGGCCGAACAGGCGCTCCCGAACGCTCTTTCGAACGGCATGAACGGAAACGTAGAGCGGGGAGAGACGGAGCGCGATGATCCGCGCGAGATCCCGCTCCCGGACGTCGTTGAGCGTTATGAAATTGCCGAAGAGAAAGCTCAGACGAAAATCATCGTCCTTCTCATAAAGGGAAGGCCTCATTCCGGGCGGCATCTGATCCATGAAACAGAAGATGCATTTGCTGCGGCAGGGGACGAAGCGCATGGCGTCGAAGACGATCCGTTCGCGGGCGAACGCCGCGAAGGTGAGCGTGCGCGCCCGGCGGCGGCCGCCGCGAAGAACGGTGAATCGCGCCCTCCCTTCCCCAGCCGTGAGAAACAGAGCGTCGAG
>JAPLKY010000378.1 GCA_026387805.1 Candidatus Krumholzibacteriia bacterium | reverse complement strand
AGCGGCCGACGGCGGAATCTCGGCGATCGACGGGGCCTTGAGAAAAGCGGGAATCCTCGCGCTCCCGTTCGGAGAGCGCTTCATGCGCATGGTCACGCATCTCGATTTCGGCGCCGGAGACATGGAGCGGCTCGAGCGTCTTCTGCCCGGGATCCTCGCGGCGTGAGGCGCCGGCCGCCGCGCGAAGGGTCGAACCGCCCATGAAACCGTATCCGTTCTATCTTGTCGGCACCCCCATCGGGAACCTCGAGGATCTTTCCGCGCGCGCGGCAGAGACGCTCCGCTCGGTCGACGTCGTGCTGGCGGAGGATACGAGGAAGGTGCGCGTTCTCCTCGACCGGCTCGGCATTCGCGCGCAGGTCCGCTCGTATCACGATCACAACCAGGAACGGATGACCCCCCTGATCATCGGTGAGATCAAGGGGGGAAAGCGTTTCGCCCTCGTCGCGGACGCGGGCACGCCTCTCATATCCGACCCGGGGTATCTTCTCGTGCGCCGGCTCGCCGAGGAAGGCATCGCGATCACCGCGATCCCCGGCGCCTGCGCGGTGACGACGGCGCTCGTGCTCTCGGGGCTCCCTCCGGATCGTTTCACCTTCTACGGCTACGTCCCGCGAAAGACGGGGGAGCGCGACAGCCTGATCCGCGAAGCCGCCGAGAATCCCTACACGTGCATCTTCTACGAGAGCCCCCACCGCCTCCTCAAGACGCTCGAGGCATTCTCGCGGATTCTCGGGGAACGCGAGGTCGTCGTCGCCCGCGAGCTCACGAAGCTGCACGAAGAGGTGCTGCGGGGCACGGCGGCCGAGCTCCTCGCGCGCTTCGAGGCGGCGCCGCCGCGCGGCGAGCTGACGGTCCTCGTGCGGGGCCTCGGAAGGCGCCGCGCCGCCCGCGGGCGGCCGGAGGACGCCCCCGGCCCGAACCGAACTGATTGACACGCCGCGCGGGGCGCTCCATAATGCCCCGACCGTTTCGAGAGGACCAGAACGAGCAATGAACGACAGGGCAACGATAAAGAACAGATTGCGGCGGCTGCTCGATCCGTGCGTGAGCCTCCTCGTCAAAGCCGGAGTCCCTCCCCTCGGGGTCACGATCGCGGGGCTTATCCTGAGCTTCGCGGGTGCGTTCGCGATCGCCCGGGGAGAGCTCATCGCGGGAGGCGTGCTTCTCATCGTTTCGGGCGTCTGCGACACGCTCGACGGGTCGCTCGCGCGGCGCTCCGGTAAGGAGAGCGTCTTCGGCGCCTTCATCGATTCGACGATCGACCGCGTCGCCGAGCTCGCCTATTTCGGCGCGCTCATCATGTACTACGTCTCGCGGGAAGGAGGCGGCCGTTTCGCCGTGCCGCTCGTCGTCGCGGCGCTCGCCGGATCGTTTCTCACGAGCTACACGCGGGCCCGGGCCGAGGGTCTCGGAATCGATTGCCGCGTCGGACTGCTCGAACGGCCCGAGAGGGTCGCCCTTCTCGTTCTGGGACTCCTTCTCGGAAGAACCGCGCTCTTCGTCGTGATCGCGTGCCTGGCGGTTCTCACCCTCGTCACCACCATCCAGCGCATCGTTCACGTCCACCGGATGACGTCGGGAAGAGGCACTGGCGTATGAGCTCGCCGGGGCTATCGCTCCGCGCGCGGAGGGACGCTTGAAGCCGCGCTTCATCACCTTTGAAGGGATCGAAGGATCGGGGAAAACGGTCGTCTCGAAGGAGGTCTGCCGTTCGCTCGAGAGCGCGGGTGTGCGCGTGACGCACGTGCGGGAGCCGGGAGGAACGGCGGTATCCGAAGCGATTCGCGGTCTGCTCCTCGATCCCGAGCGCACGGAGATGGATCCGAGGGCGGAGCTGTTCCTTTACCTCGCGAGCCGGGCGCAGCTCGTTTCCGAGGTGATACGTCCGGCCATCGCCGCGGGGAGGTCGGTCGTCTGCGACCGCTACCTCGATGCCTCGGTCGCGTACCAGGGATGGGCGCGAGGGCTCGGCGAGGAGTTCGTCCGCGAGCTGAACGCCGCCGTCGTCGGAAGCGCCGTTCCCGACCGGACCTTTCTCCTCGACCTCGCCGTGGCGGAGGGGCTCGGCCGCGGCCCCGAGCGCCGCGAAGCGGAAGGCACGGCGGCGAGGGATCGCCTCGAACGCGAGGACCTGGGCTTCCATGAGAGGGTCCGCGAAGGGTACCTGCGGCTCGCGAAGCGAGAGATGAAGAGAATAGTCGTGATCGATGCCTCGCGTCCCCTCGATGAGGTTGTCCGAACGATTCTCGGGAACCTCGAGGGGCTCTTCGACGTAAGACTAAACAGCAGGCCATAATGCATTTGATTCCGTGGAACGGCCTATTATATTATGGCCGGAATCGGAAATGCACCCAGCGTGCTTCTGTCGTGGCATTGTTCTTGATGCATCGACGGTACATGTTGGAGTTTGCGTTTATCTCGTTTCCACCGGATGTAACCACCGCGGAGGTTCGGCTTTGAAATTGAACAAGAAAGCGATCATCGGCCTTCTGCTTCTCTGCACCGTCGTCGCCGTGGCGCTCTTCGTCATGGCGGGAGATCGCGAGGAGAAACAGCGGGAGACCGTTTACCAGAATCTCGAGCAGTTCGGCGCGGTGCTCGACCGGATCCTCAATTACTACGTTGACGAGATCGACGCGGAAAAGCTGATCAGGGCCGCGATCGACGGCATGCTCATGCAGCTCGACGAGCATTCGATCTACATGGACAGCTATGAATACGATAACCTGATGATCTCCACGAAAGGGGAGTTCGGCGGGCTCGGGATCACGCTCGGCCAGATCGCCGGATATCCAACGGTCGTCTCGACCCTCGAGGACACCCCCGCGTACCGTCTCGGGATCCAGGGGGGAGATAAGATCGTCGAGATCGAAGGCGTTTCGACGAAAGACTGGAAGACGGAGCAGGCGGTCACGAAGCTCCGCGGACGCGAAGGGACGCAGGTCGTCCTCACCATTACGAGGGAAGGACTGGCCGATTCGCTCCATTACACGATCACGCGCGAGATCATCCGCGTGCCGAGCATCACGTATTCGACCGATCTCGACGGGGTCGGGTACGTCCGCGTCGCGAGTTTTGCCGAGCGGACGGCGAGCGAGCTCGACGCGATCATCCGGGATCTCGAAAAACAGAAGGTCAAGGGACTCATCATCGATATGAGGAGCAATCCCGGCGGTCTCCTCGAGTCGGCGCGGGAGGTCTGCGAGCTCTTCCTCGAGAAGGACAAGCTGCTCGTCTACACCGAGAGCCGCATTCCGAGCCACAACGTGAAATACTATTCGCGCTCGACGAAGGTGCACGACCAGGTTCCGATCGTCGTTCTCATCAACCGGTACAGCGCCTCCGCGGCCGAGATCGTCGCCGGCGCGCTCCAGGACTGGGACCGCGCGGTGCTCGTGGGCGAGACGTCGTACGGCAAGGGTTCCGTCCAGACCGTGTTCATGATCGGCAAGGACGCCCTGAAGCTCACGACGGCGAAGTACTTCACTCCGAGCGGCCGATGCATCCACAAGGATCGTCCGCGCTCCGAGGAAAATCCGGATATCGAAGTGAGGGAGGCGGCGCCCGTCGAGGAGAAGAAGGTCGAGTCGCCTCGCCAGGAATTCCATACGTCGGGCGGCCGGATCGTGTACGGGGGCGGAGGGATCACCCCCGACTGGACGATCACGCTCCCGGATCTCACGGAGTTCGAGGTCGATCTCGAGCGGCGCAACCTTTTCTTCAACTTCGCCGTGCACTATGCGGCGCAGAATAGGGTCAGCGATACGTTCGAGGTCGGCGACGCCGTGATCGCCGATTTCCGCGCGTACTGCGCGGAGAGCAAGTTCACGGCCCCGGATTCGGCCTGGACGGCGCCGGAAGACGTCGATTACATGAAGCTCGCGATCAAGCGCGAGGTGTTCCGCAGGCTGATGGGCGTCAAGGGCGCGTACCTCGCGACGCTCCCGAAGGACGAAGAGGTGAACAAGGTGCTCTCGATGTTCCGCGCCGCGCCGACGCTCAAGCAGATGTTCGAGTACGCGGGCGAGCAGACGAAGCCGGCGGAAGCCGCGAAGAAGACGACGGAGGCTCCGAAGAAATGAAAAAGGTCGCCCTCATCAGCGACTTCGACGGCACGATCTCGCGGCGGGACGTCGGCCACCATTTCTTCGGCACGTTCATTCCCGACCGCGCGGGCTGGCTCGAGATCCTCCGGCAGTGGCGTCTCGGTCTCATCAGCTCGCGGGAGTGTCTCGAAAGCGAATTTGCCCTCATGCGCGCCGATCAGGAGGATCTCGATATCTTTATCGGCAACGAGGGGCTCGATCCCTATTTCAAGGATTTCGTCGATTTCTGCGAGCGCCGTTCGGGCAGCATCCTGATCACGAGCGACGGACTCGATTACTACGTCGAGCGGCTCCTCATGCGATTCGGCCTCGGATACCTCGAGTTCAAGGCGAACCGGCTCGTCGTGGTGGACGGGGCTTTGAGCGCCATTGAATTCCCTTACTATGATTTAATGGATTGCACGCGTTGCGGGAACTGCAAACGGTTCCATCTCGAGAAGCTGAAGCGCGAAGGGTTCACGACGGTGTACATTGGAAACGGGTACAGCGATCGCTGCCCCGCCGAGCACGCCGACGTCGTTCTCGCGAAAGGGGAGCTTGTCGATCACTGCCGCGCGCAGGGGATCGAGCATATACCCTTCGAGAATTTCCGCGACGCCGAGCGCGAGCTCACCGATCGGTTCATCCTTCATTCGGGGAACATATCGCTCTAGCGTTTCCGCATCGCCTCCGTGTAGAGTCCGCTCACGTACCCGATATAGTCGAAAATATCCATGTCGGCGAGGTCCTTCTTCGCGCGGAGCGACTTCGTCTTCTCCACGACGTCATTGAGATCGTTCCGCGAGACGAGCCCCTTTTCGTAGAATTCCCAGAATTTGTCGAGCGTGTAGCGCAGATCGTTTCCGTACTTCTTCTCCTGGGTCGGATTGAACCGCGCGGCGAGACCGGCGCCGGCCCGCTGGTACGACCGGTGGGCGATCCATTGCCGCGAGGAGACGAGCGTGGCGATGAGCGCGGCGGCGACGACCACCGACGCGATCGCGATCAGGAGTCTTTTCCGGTTCATTATCGTTCCTTCCTTTC
>JAPLKY010000234.1 GCA_026387805.1 Candidatus Krumholzibacteriia bacterium | reverse complement strand
CCCTTCTTGCTATTGGTTTCGCTCACGGGGAGATTGCATAGAGCTCTTGCATTGCCCACACAGATTTGTGATGATCCCGATGATGATAAGTTCCTCCAGGGAGGGAATCGATGATTCGCAAAGGGACCCTTGGGATATGCGGGATCGCGGCGCTCGCCATTTCAGCCGCGGCGCTCGTCCTATCGCTGCCGGAGCGGTGCGGCGCGATTCCGGCCTTCACGCGCGCGAGCGGGATGTCATGCGCCGCATGCCACGCGCCGGTTCCGCTCCTTACCGAGCTCGGGAAAGAATTCGCCGACAACGGATACCGCCTCGGAGGGCCGCCATCCCCGGAAGGGATTGTCGACACCGGCGATTCGCTCCTCGCTCTGGAGCGGAATCTGCCGCTCGCCGTCCGGATCGATGCCTTCGCCGCCTACTTTCATTCCGGGGATGCGGATCAGACCGATCTCGAGACGCCCTATATGGTCAAGGCGCTCGCCGTCGGAACGCTCTCGCAGAAGATATCGTTCTATTTGAGCTTCGTGGCTTCCGACCGGGGGAATGTTATGGGAGTCATGGATGCGGCGGTTAAATTCTCGGACCTTTTCGGGCTGCCGCTCGAGTTCTCGCTCGGCCAGTTTCAGATCGTCGAGACGCCCTTCGACCGGATGCAGCGGATCACCTACGAAGATTATGCGATCTACACGACGAGGATCGGTATGAGCCCGACCGACCTCACGTACGATCGCGGCGTGGAGCTCTCGCTCGCCCCGTGGAAAGGCTCCGACCTGTCCATCGAAGCCGTGAACGGCAACGGCATCGATCCCGCGAAGGACTACTTCGACGATGACAGCTGGAAGAACGTTCTGTTCCGGGCCTCCCAGGAAGTGGGCCCCGTCGGTATCGGGGCGTTCGGGTATCTGTGCCGAAACTCGATGTGGCGCGGCGGAACCGAATGGGTGGAGAATCGTCATTACTACTGGGGCCTCGATGCGGCGGCCGCGATCGGCGGGAATCTCCGGATCTCCGCGCAGTTCCTGCAGCGCATCGACGAGAATCCCTTCCTGCGGCTTTCGGATGTGTACGAGACGAGCACCAACGGCGTTCTCGCCGAAGCGGTGTGGGCGGTGCGAGGCGAGGAAGGCCGGTCGTTCGTCACCCTCCTCTATAATTTCGTGGGATCGAACGTCGACGAGAAGTACGCGAACGGCTACGATCTATGGCTCCATCAACCTTCGCCCCTCGAGTATGAATCGGCGACGGTCAATTTCTCGTATCTCCTGCGGCGGAACCTCCGCATCTCCACCGAGGCCACGTATCGGTCGAGCGATGAGACGTCGGCCTTCGTAGCCGGCATCGTCACGGCTTTCTAGCGCTCGTAAGACATATCTCGTTTTTTGTTTACCCAAAGGGAGATTGTGCTATTATTCAGGAAATTGGCGTGAGCTCTGACGATCGATTTTCGGAGGTGGCGTTAGTGCAGGACGATAAAGACACGGGCGCTGAGGCGTCGCGGCAAGGCTTGAGGTGGTACGAAAAGCTCCTGCTCGTGCTCCTTTTCGGGGCGGTGTTCGGCATGCTCGAGCTGTTCGGACGGGACGCGCTGCGTGCCGCCGGCGTCGAGCACAAATCGGCCCTGCTCTACGGGATCGGCATCATTATCCTCTACGCCTCCAAGCGGGTGGCCCATTTTCCTGGCTCGGTCGCCGTCATGGCGCTGATCGCGGGCGTGATCAAGACCGCCTCCAGCCATTTCTATCCCTGCCAGGTCGCCGCGGTGATGATCAACGGCGTCGTCTTCGATATCTTCTACTCGACGTTCAAGGGACGTCTCGATTCCAGCCTGCTGTACCGAACCATAGCCGCGCCGGTCATCGTCTACGTGTCGTATGCGGCCTTTGCGATTCTGGCCGCGTTCGTTCTGCGCGAGGGAAGTTGGGGCACGGATGGTTGGGCGGGAGTTCGCTCGTACCTGTTCACCTCCGCGATCTCCGCGTCGCTCTACTCGATCGTGACGATTCATATCGGGTACTATCTCGGTAACGCCCTCCGGCTTCTCGTCCCCGTGCGCAGGCTGGCGTAAGCAATGGAACGAAAGAGAATCAAGATAACGCAGGGCAAGTGCAGCGGGTGCCGCCTGTGCCTGCAAATCTGCGCGATCGCGCACTATCACGAAACGAATCCCAAGAAGGCTGCGCTGAGAATCGAGCAGCATTTCCCGCAGCCGGGCGTGTTCAAACCCAAGGTCTGCGTGCAGTGCGGCAAGTGCATGGAGGTGTGCCCCGAGGAGGCGATCTCCCGCCGCGGCGACGGCGCCTATATCGTCGACTTCGAGAAGTGCACCAACTGCGGCACCTGCATCCCGGCATGTAAACCAGGCGTGATATTCCAGCATCGCGACCTCGATCACGTCATCATCTGCGACGGCTGCTTCAGATGCACCGATCTCTGCAACACCGGCGCGATCTCCATGTTCATCCAACCGGCAAAGGAGAGCTCCTGATGGCAAAGGGCGCGAAAGCCGCAAAGGGCGCAATGAGCCCCAAGAGCTCCGGGGGACTGGCCGGCACGACGCTGCGCATCGACCTCACGACCGGTCAAATCAAGAGACAGCCCACCGACAAGAAGCTGATGCGCGAATGGTACGGCGGGCGCGGCGTGGTCGCGAAGATTCTCTACGACGAGGTCCCCCGCGGCGCCGATCCGTTCGGTCCGGAGAATCTCTTCATCATGACCGCGGGGGTCATGAGCGGCTGCTTTATCCCGGCGGGCGCCAAGATCGAGTTCGGCTCGATCTCCCCCATGACCAACGGCCACGGCGATTCCAACATGGGCGGCCATCTGGGCCCGGCCCTCAAGTTCGCCGGCTACGATACGGTGATCATGTCCGGCATCTCCCCGAAGCCGGTCTATCTCTACATCGACGACGACACGGTCGAGCTCCGCGACGCCTCGAAGTACTGGGGCATGGGATCGCTGGAATGCGAGCCCCTGATGAAGAAGGACCTCGGCGAGGATTTCGAGATCGCCACGATCGGGCCGGCCGGCGAGAACGGCGTGCGCTTCTCGTGCATCACGCACGATTACGGCCGTCAGGCGGGACGCACCGGGCAGGGCGCCGTCATGGGCTCGAAGAAGCTCAAGGCGATCGCCGTCCGGGGCACCGGCGCGATCCACGTGCACGATCTCGACAGGCTGACCGAGCACGTGACGGCCATCATCAAACGGACGCAGATCCATCCGAACATGGCGCCGTGGCAGAAGTACGGCACGTCCTTCTTCGTCGGCTGGTCCAACAAGAACGCGGTGCTGCCGACCCGGAATTTCCAGACCACCTATTTCGAGGAAGCCGACGCCATCGACGGGCCCGCGCTCGTGGAGAAGTGCTTCATTTCGCACAAGGCCTGCTCCGGGTGCTGGATGAACTGCGGCAAGTACGTGAAGGCCGAGGTGCCGGGGAAGGACAAGGTCTTCCTCGAGGGCCCGGAGTACGAGACGGGGTCGCTCTGCGGCTCGAACCTCGGCATGACCGACATCAACCATGTCGCCTACCTGAACTGGCTGATGGACAACGTCGGCATGGACACGATGTCGGGGGGCGGTGTCGTGGCGTTCGGCATGGAATGCTTCCAGCGCGGGCTGATCGGGACCGGCGATCTCGAAGGGCATAAGCTCAGGTGGGGCTCGGTGGGTGACGCCGAGCATTTTGTCGACATGATCGTGCATCGCCGCGGAATCGGCGAGCATTTCGCGGGCGGCACCAAGCGGGCCGCGGAGAAGATCGGGCGGGGCAGCGAGAAGTTCGCCATGCAGGTCAAGGGCATGGAGATGTCGGGCTACGACGGCCGCTACGCCCCCGGCATGATGCTCTCGTACATGACGGCCGATATCGGCGCTCATCACAACCGCTCGTGGACGATCACGGTCGACATCGCCGAGGGGCAGGACAAGGTCGAGGGGCGCGCCAAGGTCGTCGTCTATCTGCAACACATCCGGCCGCTCTTCGACTGCTGGTGCATCTGCCGCCTCTTCTGGGGCGAGCTCGATATCGAGCCGGAGGAGATCGTCGAGACGCTCAACGACATCACCGGATGGAATGTCGATACGTCTGAGACGCTCAAGACCTCGGAGAAGATGTGGAATCTGGTGCGGTGCCATTATCTCGAACGCAACCGGGCCGATGGCCGCACGTTCGATTACCCGCCCGCGCGGGCGTGGGAGGACAAGATTCCGAGCGGCCCGAACGTCGGCAAGGGACTGAGCAAAGAGCAGATCGAGACGATGCTCGATGAATATTACGCATGCCGCGGCTGGGACCGGAACGGCAACCCCACGCGCGAGGTGCTGCACGATTTGAAGCTCGATTTCGCGGCGGACAATATCGAGAAGCTCGGGCTCCTCGGAAAGCCGCTTCCGAACGGCATTCCGGCGGTCCGCGGCGAACGGTACAAGCCGAAGGCGTTCTAGCGGAGGATGGAACGAATTATGACGGTATTCCTGAGAGC
>JAPLKY010000404.1 GCA_026387805.1 Candidatus Krumholzibacteriia bacterium | reverse complement strand
GTCCTTGATTGGAGCCGCCGAGCCCCGCCCGGCCGAGCGACTTCGCCCCTACTGCGTTATCGGTTTGAGCCAAATCGTGAACCCGACTCTCACGTCGAGCGAGCGGAACGTATCCTCGAGGGCCTTCCCCGCGCTGTTCTGCACCATATCGGTATCGACGTTCTCGAGAAACGGGTCCCTGAATTCCTTGGTCTGAAGCCCCGCGTAGTACGAACATTCGAGAGCGAGATCAAGGTTGCTCCGGATCGAAACGTCGATCCTTCCCGTGACGAGCCCCTCGAGGGCGCCGAGCTTTCCGCCGCCGGAGATGAGGTTCGTCTGGCCGTAGCCGATTCCGGCGCCGAGGGTGGGCCGGATTCTCTCGCTGTCGCTCATGAAATTGTGTCGCACGACTGCAAAGGAAGCGAGATGCCTTAACTTCGCCGTGAAACCGGCCTCGTACGTGTTCTCGTAGTCGAACGCGGGATAGAAGGCCGCCAGGAAATGCAGCTCGAGCGACCACCGCTCCTCGAAGAAGGTGCGTCCCAGAGAGACGCCGAGCCCGTAACCGGGCCCGACCTTGTCCCTTTTCTGGAGCTTGAGCTCCTCGTTCAGATTCTTGAGCGTGGGAACGCTCGCGCCCGCCCCGAACTTCACGAAAAATCTTCCGTCGGCGGCAAGGAGCGGCGAGCAAAAGACAATGACGAGGAGAATCGACAGGGTGGCGCAGAGCCTCGATGCGGGATTCGATCTCATGAATGAGAATTATAGTGCAGCCTCCGGCGAAGTCCAGCGTTATAATCGGAACCCGACGTGCGCCGGTCTGTTATAATAAGTGCCTTGGAAGCGGCAACGGGCCTTTTCGCGGGAGTGAAGGTGATCATATGAAGACTGTGTCGAGAATGTCGGTCGCGCTCGCGGCGCTGTTGTTCATGGCGCACCCCGTCATAGGGCAGGGATCGGCGGATCTCTCGAAGCTTCTTCCCGCCGCGGGGGAGATCCCCGGCTGGAAAGCGGACGGCGAGCCGCTTTTCTACACGCAGGAGAACCTCTGGGAATACATCGACGGATCGGCCGAGAATTTTCTCTCCTTCGATTTCCGTCAGGTGATCGCGCAGGACTACGTCTCGCCCGCGGATCGGGGGCTCAAGGTGGAGATCTACGAGCACGGGAGTCCGCTCATGGCGTACGGCATCTACGCGCAGATGCGGAGCCCGGGGCTCGCGCTCCATGAAATCGGGAACGAGGCGTTTTCCGACGAGTATTCGATCAACTTCTGGAAGGATCGCTTCTACGTGCGCGTCGCGGTCTTCGAGAAGGGGGAGGATTCGGACGCTGCGCTGAAGCTCTTCGCGCATCGAATCGCGACCGCAATACAGGGGGACACGGCCGCGCTGCCCTCGGAGGCGGGAGCATTCCCCGAGGAAGGGCTCGTGCCGAACGATCTCCGCTACCTCACGCAGGGCGTCCTCGGGCGGGAGAAATTTCCTCCGGCCTTTGTGGGCACCTACATGTTCGGAGACGAACAGGGGAAGCTCTATCTCGCGACGCTCGTCGACAGCGCCGCCGCGCGGGACACATTCGAATGGTACACCGACGAGATGAAATCCTTTCTCGCGACCGCGGAGGGCGCGAGCGGCGAATACATCCTCGGCGTCGGCGAGGATACGTACCAGGGGGACGTTCTTGTTTTCAGTTTCGGGAGATATCTCGGCGTTCTTACGGGGATCAAGAATCCCGCCGGGCGGGGCACGGAGCTCGTGAAGAAGATGGTCGAGAGGCTCGGCGCGATCGACGCACGCCGAAGAGCTCGCCGATAAACCTTGACACGGAAGCAGGTTGCTCTATCATTTCATCCGATTCGAAATTCACGGGACTCCGCAACCGGTAACGAGCGAAGGAGGTAGCGATGAAGAGGGTTGCTCTGTTGCTTGTCATTGTCCTCGCGATGTGTCTGGTAGCGTCGACGGGCCATGCCCAGTTCGAGAAAGGGAAGAGCTTTCTCGGCCCGCGTCTTGGAATCGGAGCTCATGGCAGCGGGGTAGTCGTGGGCGGGGGGTACGAATACGGGGTGACGGACGTAATCGGCATCGGCGGATTGGTCGATTACTATACGTGGTCGACCACCGGATGGGGAATCTGGGGCGGCAAGTATACGTATGTCATCTTCGGCGCTCAGGGAAACTACCATTTCGGCAAGGCCCTGAAGTGGGATGCCAAGATCGATCCGTTTGCCGGACTGGTCCTCGGCTACGAAAGAGTTTCGTGGTCATGGGACAGGAATCCCGGGCATATCTTCTGGGAGCCGTCCGCCAGCGGCATCATACTCGGCGGTCAAATCGGTATCCGGTATTTTGTGTCGCCGAATCTGGCGCTCTACGGACAGACCGGATTCGGTATTACCTATCTGAAAGTCGGAGTCGATTTCAAGTTCTAGGAGTACGCGAGTATCCGAATAAAGGCGGGCACTGTCCCGCCTTTTTATTATCCGCGGCGACCAGGACGGTCTTGCATCAGGTGACGCGCTTCGCCGCGTCCTTCATCATGTCGGGGATCGCGAGCCCGTACGGGCATTTCTCGAGACATTCTCCGCATTCCGCGCAATCGCCGAACTTTTTCGGAAGCGCCGAGAGCCGCGCAAGCGCCCAATCCTTGAGCTCATAGCGGGTGTAATAGCCGTCGATGAGGAAGAGAAACGGGATGTTGAGACCGTTCGGGCAGGGCAGACAGTAGCCGCATCGCCGGCAGAACTTCTCTCCCCAGAGCTTCTTCTCGGCATCGAGCCCGGCGAGCTCCCCGGCATCCGGCGCGACGATCTTCGCTCCGGCCGAGGCGTTCTCCTCGACCTGCTCCACCGCGTCCATTCCCGGGATGACGACGTCCATGCCGCGGGAAAGCTCGAAGCGGAGCGCGAGCGCGCGGTTTCTGATCGCTCCGCCCGCGAGAGGCTTCATGCAGATCGTGCCGACGCGGGCCGCTTTCGCCGCGGGGATGATCTCCTCTTCCCACTCCGTCTCGATCGGATTGAAGGGGAACTGCGCCGTGTCGAATAATCCCGTGCGGATCGCCTTGAGCATGATCTCGCGCGAATGGCCGGTGATGCCGATCCAGCGGATCTTCCCTGCCTCGCGCGCCTCGACGAGGGCTTCGTAGGCCCCGCCCGGCGCGAGCACGCGGTCGAGATCCGCGCTCGTGCCGACCGAATGGAGCTGGTAGAGATCGATCATGTCCGTGCGGAGGTTGCGGAGGCTCGTCTCAATCTCTTCGGCGAACGCGGGCGCGGAGCGGGAAAGCGCCTTGGTCGAAAGGTAGATTCCGCCGCGCGCATCGGCGAGCGAGCGGCCCATCTTCTCCTCGCTGTCCGTATAGGCGCGGGCGCTGTCGAAGAAGTTGATGCCCTTCTCGATCGCGATCTTGAAAACGCGATCGGCCTCTTCGAATGAAACCCCCTGAATCGGGATTCCTCCGAACCCGATCGCCGAAACGCTCATATCCGTTTTGCCGAGCTTCCTCTTCTGCATGTCATGGAATCTAACGCTTGGAGTTGGTTTTCGCCAGCGCCTCATCGTAGACGGCCTCGGTGGCCTTGATCATCTTCTCCGCGGAAAACCGTTCGTGCACCATGGCGCGGCCGTTGAGCGCGAGCTCGGCCGCTTTCGATGGATCCTGCAGGAGCTCGACGATGCGCTTGGCAAGAAACTCCGCCGAGCCCTTCGGCACGAGATAGCCCGTCTTTCCGCTCTCGATCACCTCGGGAATCCCGCCGACCTCGGTCGACACGACGGGCACGCCCGAGGCGAGCGCCTCGAGGAGCGTGAGCGGCATGCCCTCGAAATCCGACGACAGACAAAAGATGTCGATCGCGCCGTAGAAGTAGGCCATCTTCTGCGTTTCCTTGACGAGCGACACATACTCGCTCACGCCGAGATCCGCCGCGTAGGCGGCGAGGTTGTCGCGCATCTCTCCCTCACCGATGATCGCGAGGTGAACCTCCGGCACCGTCTGCCGCACCCGAAACAACGCCTCGATGAGGAGCTTGTGGTTCTTCTGGGGCACCATGCGGCCGACCGTGCCGATGAGCTTTGCGCCGGCGAGCAGCTTGAACTGCGCGCGGCACTCGGCGCGCGGCGGGAGCTCTTCGTAATCCTGCAGGCGGATGCCGTTCGGAATCTCCACGAACGTGCCGGCGAGCGCGGGAAATTGCTTCGTGAACGATTGCCGCACGTGCTCGGAGACACAGATGACCTTGCTCGTGCGTTTCGTGAATCTCGGGTAGAGCCACCGGTAGAGCGAGGGCAGCTCCTCGGGGAAGTACGGGAGATGCTCGGTACGCACGATCGGCACGCCGGTGCCGCTCGCGATCCGGGCGAGCGTTCCCCAGAACATGCCCGCCGAATTGTGGACGTGGAGGAGATCGATATGCTCGCGGCGGATGAGGTTCGCGAGCTTCGTCACGACGGTCACGTCGCCGCGCCGCCGCTTCCCGAGGAGAAACACGCGCGCCCCCGCGTTCGACATCCGGTCAATCAGGTCGCCGCCCCCCGTGAGCGAGCAGACGAGGTATTCGAAGCGCCGCCGGTCCCCTCCGAGGAGCTGCGCCTCGATGATGCGCTCCGCGCCGCCGCGGTAGAGCGAGTAGATAACGTGCAGGACCCGGTGTCTCATGGCGATCTCCATCCCCGTTGCTCGAAAGATTGGAGGAAGATAACATGCGGGCGGGGGCAAATTCAATCAAATCCCTCGATTTGCCTTTTGATTCGCCGGGCCGCGGAGCTACAATCCCGCAATCGGAGGTACTTTGTGGAGCGAAGGGCGAAAATCATCTGCACGATCGGACCGGCCTGCGGCGGCGCGATGAAGCTCCGGCAGCTCCTCGATGCCGGGATGAACGTCGCGCGGCTCAACTTCTCGCACGGTTTCCCGGCGGAGCACAAGGCGGTATTCGACAGGTTGAAGAAGCTCGACGGCGGGGTTGCGATCATGCAGGATCTCGCAGGGCCCAAGATCCGCATCGGAGAGATCGAAGGAGGCCAGGCGCGCCTGCGCGAGGGCGGCGCCTTCGTTCTCACGACGAAGAACGTGGCGGGGGACGAGGAGGGCGCGCACGTCGATTACCGGTTTCGGCCCGGGGACGTGAAGACCGGCGACGATCTCTACCTCGCCGACGGGAGCATTCACCTGAAGGTCGAGAGGGTCGGCGGGCGGGAGATCCGCTGCCGGATCGTGCATGGAGGCGTCGTCACTTCCCGCAAGGGGCTCAATGTCCCGCGTCTGCGGATCAGGCAATCGCTGAGCGCAAAGGACGAGCGTGACCTCGAGTTCGGCCTCGCGATGGGGGTCGATTACGTCGCCGTATCGTTCGTGACGTGCGCCGCCGACGTGAGGCGCGTGAAGCGCATCATCAGGGAGCGGAAATCGCCGGCGCTCGTCGTCGCGAAAATAGAGAAGGAAAGAGCGCTCGCGCGGCTCGACGGGATCGTCGAGGCCGCCGACGCAATCATGATCGCGCGGGGGGATCTCGGCGTCGAGATTCCGCTCGAGCGCGTACCCGTCGTCCAGAAGGAAATTATCGCGCGGTGCCGCGAGATGGGGAAGCCGGTGATCGTGGCCACGCAGATGCTCGAGTCGATGGTGGGCTCCGAGCGCCCGACGCGCGCCGAGGCGAGCGACGTGGCGAATGCGGCCTTCGACGGCGCGGACGCCCTGATGCTCTCCGCGGAAACGGCGACGGGCGCTTTCTCCGTCGAGAGCGTCGGCGTGATGGACCGCATCGTGCGGGAAGCGGAGCGCTACGGGCGACGCCCGGCGCGGAACGAATGCGGCGCCGGAGCTCCCTGGCCGCCGAGGGATCTGGCCGAGACCGCCTGCGAGGCAGCCGCGCGGACTGCCGCGAGCTCGGGTGCGCGCGCCATCGCATGTCTGACCCGTACCGGACGGACGGCGAGACTGATTGCACGCTATCGACCCGCGGCGACGCGTATTTTCGCGCTCACGGACGATCGGGGAGTCATGCGCCAGATGAATCTCGTCTGGGGCACGGAGGCGATTCATATCGGGCGCATCGATCGGACCGACGCGATATTCCCGCTCGTGAAAGAGAGACTGAGGGCCGCCGGAGTAAGAGGGCTCGTCGTCCTCGCAGCCGGAATCCCGGTCCGTGAGAAGGGTTCGACAAACGCCGTGTACCTCGTCAACTGCTGAGGCAATATTCTTTACGCAAAACCCTTCCTGGTAAAAAATTCTTATTGACAGCTAAAGAGCGAGGCCATGGAATTTCCGCATAACAATTGGCGCCTTTGTTCCGCGCCTCGGTTTTGCGCCTGCGCATAACTTGTTTGAATTCAGATCGTTTTATGCGGTGTGCCATGGAGCCGGGCATGATGAAAACCGTGCCGTTAGTGCCTGAGCCCCCGGATCCCCGTAATGGCACGGTTATTGATATATAGCATGTCAATACGCGACACGGAGGCCTGGTTAGAGCCCGCGGTTGAGTGAGTGAGATAGCAAGGGTTCGGGGACCCCCATCGTCAGGAAAGAGGCTTAACGTGGCGTCGTAAGGCCGAAGGAGAATAGGCAGCAAGATCGCACCCTGTTACCCCTTCGGGACTCAAAGGGATGGACTGGTCAAGGGGTTGATCGGTCCATCCTTTCTTAATGCCCCGAAGAAGGAGCAAAGAAAAAACGCCGGAGGGGAAGATTCCGCTCCGGCGTTTTCAGCGATGCGGCCGAAAGTGGAGCTACTCCACCGGGCCGAACCCGATGATGTCCTCGATCCCGCCCTTCCTCTGTCCCTTCGGCTTGAAGATCGCCTTCACGGGGAGGCCGAGCGCCACTTCCTCGATGCTTATCCCCTCGAGGTAATGGATGATGCCGCCGTCCGTCCCGTCGATCCTGATCATCGCGAGGATGCGCGGCTTCGCCTTGTCGGAGCCGTCCATGTTCTTGAACGTGACGGTGAAGGTATCGACGTGTCCGATCGTGCCGACGTCGACGAACTTGTCGAGCTCCTCGAAGCAGCGGTCGCAGTAGATCTTCGGCGGGAGGAACGTCACGTCGCAGGCGTCGCAGCGCGTCGCGAGGAACGTCCCTTTGTCCTTGATGGCCCTGAAGAACGTTTCCCCGGCGAGGCCGTACGTGTACACGAATCTCACCGGGATGTCCCCTTCCCAGTGGGTCGGAGTCGTCGTCTTCGTCATCTTTTCCGTGATCGCCATTTCCTGTACCCCCTCAGCGTTTTCTTCCCGCGGCCGCCTTCTTCGAGGCCGCGGCGCGGACAGGCTTGAAGTAGAGAATATCCGTGATCGCTCCCGTGCGGTCTTCCGGTTTCTTCCACACGGCGCGAACCTTCATTCCGATCTTGACGTCGTCGGGGCCGATCTCTCCGAGCATGTGAAGGATCCCCATGCCTTTGGTCGCCCCGTCGATTTCGATCACCGCCGGGATGAGCGGTGGCTCCTTGGGTCCGCGGCGCGAGGCATCCCAGTTGACGCGGGCGATGCTGAACGTGTTCACGACCCCCGTGTCCTCGACGTAGGTCCACTCATCCGTCGGGCGGAAGCACAGCTCGCAGAACATCCGCGGCGGAAGCATGATGCGATGGCACTCGTGGCAGATGCGCGCGATGATCTTGCCTTCCTTGAGCTCGGCGAGGTAGCGCCCGATCGCGACGCCGTTGTCCCACGCGTAGCCGAGGTTGGGCGTCCACTCGGTCGTGAGGACCTTGCACTTCTCGAAATCGGAAGATTTGAGGTGTGTCCCCCCGAGTTTGCAATCTTCCAGCTTCATTGTTCCCGCTCCTTGTCTGTTAGCTTCTCAGTACGATGACCGTTCCCATCTGCATGAGGTCTCCCCACGCCTGCGCGAGGCCGCACGTGGGTTTGCCGGGCACCTGGCGTTTTCCCGCCTCGCCGCGGAGCTGCAGGAAGATCTCGATGACCTTCATGAGCCCGGTCGCCGCGATCGGGTTTCCGACGCCGAGCGCGCCGCCCGAGGGGCAGATCGGGAGATTCCCGTCGCGCGCGGTGTAGCCCTCCGCGGTGAGGCGCGCCGCCTCGCCGCGCGGGCAGAGCATGAGCCCTTCCATATGGTGGAGCTCCTTGTAATCGAACGGATCGTAGGGCTCGGCGATATGAATCTCCTTCGCCGGCTCCTTGATCCCCGCCATGTCGTACGCCATCCGCGCCGCCGTCTCGACGTAGCGCGGGTAGGAGAGATCGCGCGTTGCCCAATACGCCGAGTCGATCGACATGCCGACGCCGTCGATCCAGATCGGCTTGTCGGTGAGGCGCCGCGCGACGCGCTCGCTCGCGAGCACCACCGCGGCCGCGCCGTCGGAGGCGGGACTGATGTCGAGCCTGTTCACGGGCCAGCACAGGGTCTCGCTCGCGAGCACGTCCTCGACGGTGATCTCCTCGGCGACCTGCGCGGAGGGGTGATCGAGGGCGTTGTGCTTGTTCTTGACCGAGACGCGCGCGATGTCCGCTTTCGAGATGCCGTAGGTCTGCATGTAGCGGTTCATCTCGAGGGCGAAGATCCAGATGAGCGTGGGCTTCAGGGGCTGCTCGGTCGTATGGTCGAAGATCGTGAGAAACGCGCCCTGCGGATGCGGATGGCAGCTCGACATCTTCTCCTCGGCCACGACGAGGCAGATGTCCGCCATGCCGCTCGCCACGTGCATCCATCCGTGGATCGGGCTGAAGACGCCCGTGCCTCCTCCGACGTAGTGGCGCATGTACGGCTTCCGGTGGGCGCCGGCGCCGTCGGCGAGGTATTCCCCCTTCATGTGGACGCCGTCGAAGGCGTCGGGGGCGGTGCCGAGCGTCACCATGTCGACGTCGTCGAGCGTGATGCCGCAGGAGTCGAGCGCCATCTTCGATGCCTGCCAGGAAAGCTCCTTTCCCGTCTCCTGCGCGCGGCGCACGAACTTCGTGATGCCGGCTCCGACAATTGCTACTTTCCTCATTCCCATTGCAGAAGACCTCCTACATGTTCGAAAGAATGGCGACCGCTCCCGTCGCGGTCGGAACGCCGCGCCAGACCTGCGCGAGGCCGATGTTCACGTCGGGGATCTGCCGAGCGCCGGCGTGGCCGCGGAGCTGCTCGACGAGCTCGAGGATCTTGTGCGCGCCGGAGGCTTCGAAGAGATGCCCGACGCCGAGCGCGCCCCCCGAGACGTTGATCGGAAGCCTTCCGGTGAAGCTCGTCGCGCCGCTCTCGAGGAGATGCGCCGCTTCGCCCGGCCGGCAGAGCTTCAACGCTTCCATGTGCTGGAGCTCCTTGAACGAATATTCGTCGCAGATCTCCGCGAAGTCGATCATGCCCACGGGATCGGCTATCCCGGCCATCTTGTACGCCATCTCGGCGGCGATGCGCGCGTAGGCCGCTTCGCCCCAGTCGCGCATCTCGAGGGTCGGGGTATCGGTGCACCAGCCGAGCCCCTCGATCCATATGGGGGCGTCGGTGAGCGCGAGCGCCGTGTCGCCGTCGGCGAGAACCGCAACGACCGCGCCGTCCGCGTGAGGGGCGATGTCGAGGCGGTGGAGCGGGAGGGAGATCGGCTCGGAGTTCATGACGTCCTTCTCGCTGATGTCCGCGCCGAAAGCGGCATAGGGATTCCGCATTGCGTTCCCCTTGTTCTTCACGACCACCTTCGCGCACTGCTCGGAAGAGGTGCACGTCTCGAACATGTAGCGCGTCATCTCGAGCCCCGCGATCGCGTGCGGCGTCTCGCGGAGCGGCCGGTTGTAGACCGGATCGAACGCGAAGCCGAGCACCTCGTCCACGTTCTTGATATTCGAGGCCTTGCTGTGGGATTCGACCGTGACCGTCTTGAACGCGCCGGTCATGATCATCATGTAGCCCGCGGCGAGCGCCTGGATGAAATCTCCGGCGATCGTGTGCGTCGGCTTCAGGACGGCGCCGATCTGATCGGGGCAGTACTCGTCGCAGATGCTGTAGCCTTCGATGAAGTCCTCGGCGGCCGCGATGAAGCCGTCGACCTCGCTCGGCTCGATCCCGGCGTCCGTGTAAGCCTTCCGGGCTGCCTCGAAGATGAGCTCCCGGTAGGAGACATCGGGAGTGATGGGCCTGAAACCCGTGGTCCCGATGCCGACGATTGCGACTCGCTTGACCATACGTTCACCTCTCGATCTAAAGGTGCGGGCGAGATGTTATCATAGGGCGCTTTGAAGAAAATACGCGGTCAGAAGTGTTCCATAATTTCCAATGGAGTGCAAGGAAAAAGGCACAGCTGAACGCACTAGAGGCGCACTATTATGAGGAGAGGGTCTTTCCCCGGGGGGGAAAGACCCTCCACCTTGGCCGGAATCATCAATACAGGCTCTTGATCGCGCCCCAGCTCGTATTCTGTACGCCGATATAATACGGGCACAGGATCGAGGTCAGCCCGATAATGGGGAACGTTTCGTTATTGGGGTAAAAGGTTCCCCAAAGTTGGCCGCTCCCCGGATGCGGACCGACGACTATGGGATAGTCCACGAGGCCTGCAAGGCACGGCGTCAAGGTCATGCATGTGTATTTGCAGATCATGTTGTAGCCGGGAGTATACCCATCGAGAGGTGGCCAGAAAGCGAGCGAATGTCCCTCCCACGGAGAGCCGAGCGTAACGACGGCCTGCTCCGCTGGGGTGACCGTGTTGATTATGAATAACGTGTGCGCGGGTTCGTTAGGCGTCGTTAATTGATACTCGAGCGCCGTCACATAGTAGTTGGAAGCGTGGAGATACAGGTAGACGTCAAAAAAGCTGGGCATCGGCTCCGGTGGGGCGTAGGCCATCTTGCCCGGCCAGAGATCGAAATAGAGGCCCAACGTCGCCCCTGCGAGCGAGGTCGACGCAAAAAGCACGATAAGGAGCGTCAATAGCAGCCGTTTCATGCGAGTCCCCTCCATTGTCTGAGAATTACTTCCCTGGATCGGCGGATTTATCGAAGTATCCTTCGGCTTCGAATGTTTCTTCACCTCCTCGCATCGAACGGATTGCCGGCGCGAACGAGCAAAGAAAAACCGCGGGTGCAGCGCAGATTGCAGAACAATTGTGGTGGTTATTGAGCCACTTTCCGGCAGAATGGTAGCACGGATCGGCCGAAAGGTCAAGGAAGAACTGAGGCGCAGCCGGGGCGCCGCGAGCGATTATTCCCCTTGACTGACCGCGACAAGTGTCGCATATTAAGTGCGACAAGCGTAGCAGGCCGCGGGGCGGTGTGTGAGGGGGGACCGGACGGGAAGCAGGACCTTGTGGAGGAGCCATGAAACGAACATTGCCCGATCTGTCGCGATTCGAGCTCCAGTGCCTGAGAAAGCTCTGGAGCCGCGAGGAGGGGACCGTGCGCGAGGTGCACGGCGATCTGCCGAAGGCGCCGAGCTACTCGACCGTGCGCAAGATATTCGAGCGGCTCGAGGAGAAGGGGGCCGTTCGGCGCGTCCGGCTCGAAGGCAAGGCGTGGGTGTATAGACCGGAAGTCTCGGCGTCCGACATCATCCGCAAGGAGATCAGGCGCCTGCTCGACAGCCTCTTCGACGGCGCGGCGCCCGAGCTCGTCTCGCACCTTGCCGATATGAAGGAGCTCTCCGTGGAGGATCTGCGCGCGATCGAGGAGGAGCTCGAGGAGGAGCGCCGCGGCCCGAAGGGGCCGGGAACGACGGAAGGGAGGAAGGGCTCATGAATGCGCTGTACGGTTTCTGGCAGGGGATGATGGCGCACCTCTGGCAAACGACCGTCGTCCTCGCCCTCGTCTTCATCATCGAGGGGACGCTGCACCGCGCTCCCTCGCGCGCGAGTCATGCGCTCTGGAGCGTCGCTCTCGCGAAGATCTTCATGCCCCTTTCCCTCTTCGGAGGCATTGCCAACTCTCTGTACGGCGCGGCGTCGGGAGCTTCGGCGCCCGGCGGGCGGGCGGCGATTCCGACCATCGAGCCCGTGGTCGCCGTTCTCTTTCCGATGCCCGAGGCGGGCGCGCCGGTGGTCGGCTCGATCGTTTCGTACGTCGTGGTCGCCGCGACGACGTGCTGGGCCGCATTTGCGCTCTATTTCCTGGCGCGCACCGTCGTTGACGTCGTCCGCGCGCGGCGTCACGGCGGCGTGCCGCTCGCTTCGTGCGGAGCGCGCGGGAAGGAACGGCTCGAGCGCATAATCGGCGAAGCGGAGGTTCCCGGCGAAAGCGTGCTCGTGAGCGGCAGATTCGTCATGCCGACCGTCACCGGGCTCTTCCGGCCGCGGATCGTCATGCCCGAGTACCTCGTGAACGAGCTTCCTGAAGTGGAGCTCCGCGCGATTCTGCTTCACGAGAATACCCACCGACGGCGCCGCGATCCGCTGAGAGCAGTCGCCGGACGCGTGGGCCTCTCGCTCTTCTTCTTTTACCCCCTGATCTATCCGGTTCTTCACCGGCTGCGGGCGACCGCCGAGTTTGCCTGCGACGAGAGCGTCGTGCATTCGGGCATCAGCGCGGATGCCTATTCGCGGGCCCTTGCCCGGACGCTCAAGCTCGGCCTCGCGTCGCCGGCTTTCGCCACGGCGGCGGCGATCGCGGGGAGCTCGCTCCTGCGCAGGCGTCTCGATCGACTAGCGACACTGAACCCAAGGAGGTATGCGATGCGTCTCCAGCATCGAGTGCTCATCGTTCTTGCGGCGCTTCTCGTCGCCGCGGCGACGTTCTATCCGGTGCCGATGCAGGCGGGACCCGACCAGAAGAAGGACACCGCGAAAAAAGAAACGGCCCGGCAGGAGCCCGCCCGGAAGCAGGTCACGGCGAAGGTGGAAGTCGAACATATGGTGGCGCCCGCATATCCCCCGGAGCTCCGGAAGGACGGCTATACGTCGAATCTGATCCTTCTGGTCAAGATCGACGAAAAGGGGCTCGTGATGTCGGCCATGGCAGATTCGATAAAGATCTATACCGATCAGGGAGAGCCGATCGGCAAGATCGACCCCGATGCAGGGAAACGCGTCGCCGCGATATTCGAAAAGAGCGCGATCGACGCCGCGAAACAGTGGACCTTCAAGGTGCTGAGCACGGGCGGAACGGCCGATACCGTCGAAGTCAAGATACCGATTCACTTCAAGCTGCAGTAGTCTCGATGGGGGCGCGCCATCCGCGCGCCCCCGCCGCTCTCTCCATTTCGTGAAATCGGATTATCGGTAAAGGCTCTTGATCGAGCCCCAGCTCGTCTTTTCGGTCCCGATGCACATGCCACACATCGACGCTTGGCACAGGATAGATGTCAGCCCGGCAATGGGGAAGAAATCGTTGTTGGGGTAATACGTTCCCCGCAGCTCGCCGCTCTCGAGATGAGGTCCTATTCTGATCGGATAATCCCACACCAGCCCGCCGGCGTCGTAACATCCAGCCAATGCGACACAGGTATACGCACAGATGAGGTTATATCCCGCGTAGCCATCCAACGGCGGCCAGAAGACGATGGCAACACCTTCCCCGGGGGTTCCAAGCGTCAACGCACCTTCCGGCAGGGTGTAGTCCAGTATGGGATAGAAGCTGCCCTGGACAACGCGGTATTCAACGCCGGTCACAAACGCATCGGCATTGTGGAGATACACGTACATCTTGAACATTTCAAAACTCTGCGGTGAGTAGTGCATCTGACCGGGAACATAACCGAAGTACAGCCCCAGGGTCGCCGTGCCCGTAGCGTTCACGGCGATCGATAGGAGTGCAAGAAAGACGGATAGCGAAAGCAGTCGTTTCATGCTCATCCCCTCCTTCGGCATGATGGAATCGCGATAATTGCAGAGCCCCTTTAGTACTATTCTATCAATAAAATGCATTAATTTCAAGGGCGGGGTCATTCTTTTACGGGCCCTTCTTCTGGGCCATTCTCCTCTTTTGACAAAGTCCCCCAAAAGCAGTAGATTTTTCCATAGTTCTTCGGTTACGGAATATCGTATTTCGGCATGAATATTGATGGTGTTGGACAACGTATAGCTCTGCATCGGTAATTCGAAGGGGGAAAAGGGATTATTATGGCGAATGAAGAGGCGAAGGGCGGTTCGGCTGCAACGCTCACGGGGGATATCGCGGCGAGGGTTATGAAGGCCGCGATCGACGGAAGCCGTCTCACGAGGAGCCGCGAGGTTATCAAGAATCTCGCGCTCAAGGATTTCACGACGATCGATTCGCGCGGCACGCCGGACGTTCTCACCAAATACCGCAACCCGTCGTTCGTCTCGAAGGTCACGAACCGCTCCGCGGCGGTGACGGAGGTGTTCTTCGCCGTTCCCGACGAGCGGCAGAAGAGGATCATCGAGGCCGCGGCGAACTACCTCGAGACCTCCGGCGTCCAGCTCCTCGTCATGGATAAGCAAATGGGGCTCAATCCCGTTCATGCGCATCATTGCCGCACGATCGTGACCGGCAAATACGCGCGGCTCCTCGTCATGTGGGACAAGCTCATATTCAATCTCCCGGTGAACGAGGAGGAGAAGGATCCCGGCCAGACGCTCATCATGGTTCCCGAATGGGGAGAGGTGGCGAAGAAGCTCGAGCTGCCGCCGCGCACGATCCTCTGCGACGCGGTGAATCGCGTGACTTTCGTTCTCGGTACCGATTATTTCGGCGAGATCAAGAAGGGGCATCTCCGCATGGCGATGTACCTCGAGAAGACCAGGCTCAAGGAAAGCACGGGGGGCGGGCTCGGCGTCCACGCCGGGGGCAAGGTGATCCGCGCCCTCGACGCGAAAACCGGGAAGCTCGAGGATAAGGGCGCCCTGTTCTTCGGACTCAGCGGCACGGGGAAGACGACGCTGTCGGTTCACCATTTCTGGCTCGATCCCGAGAAGAAGGAGACGGTCATTATCCGGCAGGACGATTTCTTCGTCATGACGGAGGATGGCGCGGCATTCGGCACCGAGGACAACGCCTATATCAAGACGGAAGGGCTCGAGCCCGAGGGGCAGCCGCTTCTCTATGCCGGGGCGATCAGCGCCTCGGCGATTCTCGAAAACGTGTACACCGATCCAAAGACGCTCGACGTCGATTTCTTCCGCTACGACCATCCGTTCGGATCGAAGGGGAAGTGCCTCAACGGGCGCGGCATCGTCGTGAGGCGCGAGCTCGATTTCACCGACGACCGGATCGATCTCGACCACGTCGATCTCATATTCTTCATCACGCGGCGCGACACGATCGTGCCGCCGGCCGCGCGGCTCAATGCGGAGCAGGCGGCGGCGTACTTCATGCTCGGCGAATCGATCATCACATCGGCGGCCGATCCGACGAAGGCCGGGCAGTCGGTACGCGAGGTCGGGACAAACCCGTTCATCGTGGGCTCGGAGGGGGAGGAAGGGAACCTCTTCTACCGGATCATCAGGAAGAACCCGAGGGTCCAGTGCTTCCTGCTCAATACGGGGGGATTCGGCGGGCAGAAGATCCGTATACAGGATTCCGCGGCGTTCATCCGCGAGATCGCGCGCTCACGCGTGGAATGGCGGAAGGACGAAACGTGGGGGTACGAGGTGCCCGCGTCGGTGCCCGGCGTCGATCTCGCACGATACGAGGCGAGCCGCTTCTACAAGCCCGAGGAGATC
>JAPLKY010000339.1 GCA_026387805.1 Candidatus Krumholzibacteriia bacterium | reverse complement strand
AAGGTCATGAGATGGAGCTTCGGGGAGCACGAAGCGACGACCATCCCGTCCAGCTTCTGCTCCCGAATGTCCTTCATCATCTCCTGCTGCGAGGCGTCGGAGCAGGTGAAGAGCGAGGTCGTCGCGACCTTGACGCCGAGCTCCTTCTCGACGGCCTCGCGGACCTTGTCGACGTCGACGTAGTCGGCGATGTTGCCGCCGCAGTGACAGATGTAGACGCCTATCTTCTTCCCTTCGTCGGTCATCGTTTCCTCTTGAGACTCTCGATATAGGAGGCGGCCTGGGCCGCCGCGGCGCCGGAGTGGAGAATCGTGTCGGGAATATCCATCGGGCCTGTTGCCGCGCCGGCGGCAAAGACGCCCTCGATGCTCGTCTTTGCGGGATTCACGTGCTCCTCGGGCTCGCGCACGAAGAGCAAATCGTCCGCATCGAGCGACGCCCCGTCGAAGAGACGCATGAATTCCGGATTCGGCGTGAAGCCGACGGAGAGGACGACGAGATCGTGCTCCGCCTCGCGGATCGCCCCGCCGCCGTCGATGTCCTCGTAGCGAAGAACCAGATTCCCGTCCTCTTTCTCGGTGATCTTCGCCACCTTTCCCTTCACGAAGCGCACGCCCATCGCCTTCGTCTGTTCGTAGAACTCGTCGTATCCCTTGCCGAAGGCGCGGATATCGATGTAGTACATCGTGATGTCGGCGACGGGGAGCGCTCCGAGGAGCAGCTGCGCCTGCTTTATCGAGTACATGCAGCAGACGCGGGAGCAAATCGGATTATTCACCGTGCGGTCCCGCGACCCCGCGCAGAAGACATAGGCGATGTTGACCGGTTTCTTCCCGTCGCCGGGCCTCATTACGTAGTTGAACGGCCTCGTCGGAGCGACGAGCCGGTCCATCTGCATCGCCGTGATGACGTTCCGGTATTTTCCGAAGCCGTAGCGCTCCATGAGCTCGCCGGGGAATAGTCTGAACCCCGTCGAAACGACGACGGAACCCACCTCGACCTCTTTCTCCTCCGTGCGCATGTCGAAGTCGACCGCGCCCGCGGGACAGGCGATCCTGCACTGGTGGCATTCGCTGCAGATGCCGCAGTTGAGGCAGTTCGAGGCGCTCGCGAGGGCTTCGTCCTCGGTGAGAGGCTCCTGCACCTCGCCGAAATCCTCCACGCGGAGATGCGTCGGCCTCGCCCGCTTCTCGACGCGAACGGAGGGATATGCCGTCTGGCGCGCGAGGACCGTTTCCCTGTCCATGGCGGGCAGCCTCGGCTCGAACTCGGCGCCCTCGAGGGCCTCCCCCTGCAGCCAACGACCGATGTAGAATGCCGCGCGTTTTCCCTGCGCGATCGCCTTCACGATCATCGAAGGCCCCGTGACCGCTTCGCCGCCGGCGAAGATTCCCGGGACGTTCGTCATGAGCGTCTGCGCGTCGGCCCTGATCGTCGTGTTTGCGTTGAGCTCGACCCCGTCGGCGGCGAAGCCCGCAGTCGGGGATACCTGCCCGATAGCGACGAATATGACGTCGGCGGGAAGCACCTTGACCGAGCGCTCGTCGAATTTCGGCGCGAACGCCCCGTGCTCGTCGCTAACCGATGTGCACCGCTTCGTTTCGATCCCCGACACGATCCCGTCCGTGATGAGGACGCGCTTCGGTCCGAGGCCGTCGTGGAGCACGATTCCCTCCTCGATGGCCTCGTGGATCTCCTCCTTCGCGGCCGGCATCTCGTGGCGTTTTTCGAGGCACATGAGGTGCACCTCGCGCGCGTGCAGCCGCCGGGCCGTCCGCGCGACGTCGATCGCGACG
>JAPLKY010000354.1 GCA_026387805.1 Candidatus Krumholzibacteriia bacterium | reverse complement strand
GTCTCTGGTCGCGGTCCTGCCGGAGAAACCGAAGTCGAGCCATGAACCGCGGAAGGACGTCGAATTCGTCAGCGTAGTGCGCACATTCATTCCCGCGGATATCGCGATCATCGAGAGCATCCTGGCCGATTCGGATATTGAGTACTACATTCAGGGGAAAGAGGGCATGGTCACGTATCCTCTCGTGGATCCCGGGAATGTTATGGTGGTGAAGGAGCAGGCCGAGGAGGCAAGAGAGCTGCTGAAGGATTTGAAGCTGCAATTCTATGTTTCATGTCATGACGAGGAAGAGAAACCCGATGACGAATCTTCGAAGTGAGGTGGAGAATGCCGAAAGCGAAGCCCGCCGCGTCGGTCCGTGAGATCGACGCGAAAGAGATCACCGACACCGTCGCGCGTCTCGCGAAGGAGGCGAATTTCGATCTCGAGGAGGACGTGCTCAAGGCGCTCAGGAGCGGACAAGGCGCCGAGCTGTCCCCCGTCGGGAAGGAGATATTCTGCCAGCTCCTGGAGAACGCGGATATCGCGCGCGCCGAGCGTATGCCGATCTGCCAGGACACGGGGCTCGCGGTCGTGTTCGTCGATATCGGCCAGGACGTGCACATAGCGGGGGGCGCCCTCGACGAGGCGATCAACGAGGGCGTGCGCCGGGGCTACACGGAAGGCTACCTGCGCAAGTCGGTCCTCGGCGATCCGCTCAAGCGCGTGAACACGAAGGACAACACGCCGGCCGTGATCCATACGCGGATCGTGCCGGGGAACAAGCTCGCGCTCTGGGTCGTCCCGAAGGGCGGCGGCAGCGAGAACATGAGCAAGATCGCGATGCTCAAGCCCGCGGACGGCGTCGAGGGCGTCAAGTCGTTCGTCGTCGAGTCGGTGCGGGTCGCTTCGGCCAATCCCTGTCCCCCGATCATCGTCGGGGTCGGTATCGGCGGCTCGTTCGAGCAGTGCGCCATGAACGCGAAGCGCGCGCTGATGCGCGAGATCGGCTCGCGGCACCCGGACGAGTACTACGCCGCGCTCGAGGCCGAGCTTCTCAAGAAGGTCAACGATCTCGGCGTGGGCCCCATGGGGCTCGGCGGGCGCATCACGGCGCTCGCGGTGCACATCGAGGCGGCACCGTGCCACATCGCCTCGCTCCCCGTCGCGGTCAATATCAACTGTCACGCGGCGCGGCACAAAACGGCCGTGCTCTGATCGATAGGAAGGTGGACGATGGCTGATTACTCGATGACGACGCCCCTGAAACCGGAGGACGTCGACAAGCTCCGCGCCGGCGACAAGGTGAATCTGAACGGCTTCATCTACACGGCGCGCGACGCCGCCCACAAGAAGCTCGTCGAGCTCCTCAAGGAGGGGAAGGAGCTTCCGCTCCCGCTCGACGGGCAGATCATCTACTACGTCGGGCCCTCGCCGACGCCGCCGGGGAAGGCGATCGGCTCGGCGGGTCCCACGACGAGCTTTCGCATGGACCCGTACGCCCCCGTGCTCCTCGAGCGCGGGTTGCGCGGGATGATCGGGAAGGGCGAGCGGGCGGCGGGCGTGGTCGAGGCGATGAAGAAATTCGGCGCGGTGTACTTCGCGGCGACGGGCGGGGCCGCGGCGCTGCTCTCGAAGCGCATTACAAAGGCCGAGATCATCGCCTATCCGGAGCTCGGCGCCGAGGCGATCAACCGCCTCACGGTGGAGAATTTCCCCGTGATCG
>JAPLKY010000198.1 GCA_026387805.1 Candidatus Krumholzibacteriia bacterium | reverse complement strand
GTTGATGCTATCCAGCGTTTTCGGCATAGAAATACCTCCGCGCGTCGCGCGCAGCGACGGCGAGCGAACGCACTCGTTCATTTCAATTGTTCAGAATGTGTTGTGAAGAGAGCCCGAACGCGCTTTTTCTACAGAGAAATGCCCGCGCCCGGGCGAGGCATCGCCACGCGGCGATCGGAAGAATGGGAATGCATTGCAGTCGTGTGTGTCATACGAATTACCATTATACAAGAAATTGCGGGATTGTCAAGGGACCGTCAACCATTCCTCTTGAACGAGACGTCGATTCGAAGTAGAATGCTCCCAACCTAGGGGAGGTAATCCATGGACAAACGAAATCTCTGGTCGCGCGTTCTCGTCATCGTCGGGCTCGTCGCCATGCTGCTCGGCGCTATCGATCCGCTCGAAGGATCCTTCGTCATTCTTCCGGGATCCATCCTGGTCACGGTCGGGGCGCTGCTTGTCGGCACGCGGTACAAGAAGCTCATCCTGTGGTCTCTTGCGCTTATGGTCGTCGGCTTCGGCGCGCTGTGGTGGCTGAGCGCCGTCGGGGGCGTCGGGGATATCGGGGACGGAGGCAGACGCTCATACTGGTGGGCGCTCGTCCTTGTGCCTTTCCCGGTCGGCTGGGTCATGGGCATCGTTGGCGCCATCCTGATGCTGCGCGAGGGGAAGAAGGCTCCGGCGAAGCCCGAGGCATAGCGATCGGGGACATACGAATGTTCGTTCCTGTTGATCTACAACTTCGGCACATGGAACGACGTTCGCTGCATCGAGAATAACGGCTACCTCGTGGAGTACGACGGGCTCGTCTCCGTCGAGCCGACGACGTGGGGGAGCATCAAGGCGCTCTTCGGCGCTTCACTGTAGCTTTAATCCCAATCATCTGGTATGGTTCCTGACGATACGCAATCGGCCCGCAATCCCAACAGAAGACACTGCAGGGGATTCCGTGAAGGAGATATCTGTCATGGCGCACCGCCCGACCGAGTCGGTCATCAATCGCATAGCCTTTATCGGCAACTACCTGCCGCGCCAATGCGGCATCGCCACCTTCACCACCGATCTGTGTGAAGCCGTCGCGGCCGAATACCGCGGCACGACGTGCATCGCCCTGCCCGTCAACGATACCGCGGAGGGCTACGACTATCCGACCCGCGTGCGCTTCGAGCTCATCGAGAAGGACGTCGATTCGTATCTCCGCGCCGCCGACTTCCTGAACATCAACAACGTCGATATGGTCAGCCTGCAATTCGAATACGGCATCTTCGGCGGGCGAACGGGCAGCCACATTCTCGCGCTGCTGCGCGAATTGCGCATGCCCATCATCACGACCCTGCACACGATCCTGCGCGAGCCCAATCCCGATCAACGCCGGGTCATGGAAGCGACGGCGGCCCTGTCCGATCGGTTGGTCGTCATGAGCGGGCGCGGCGCGGAATTCCTGCGGGAGATCTATAAGGTATCGCCGGAGAAGATCGACGTGATCCCGCACGGCATCCCGGACGTGCCCTTCGTCGATCCGAGTTTCCACAAGGACCGGTTCGGCATCGAAGGCAAGATCGTCCTGCTCAGCTTCGGCCTGCTCTCGGCGAACAAAGGCATCGAGAACGTCATCGCCGCCCTGCCCGCGATCGTCGCGCGCTATCCGAACGTCGTGTACCTCATCCTCGGCGTCACCCATCCGCACGTGATTCAGCATGAGGGGGAGACATACCGGTTGTCGCTGCAATGGCTGGCCCAGGAAAAAGGGGTGGAAGCCAACGTCATCTTCTACAACCGATTCGTCAGCCTGGAAGAGCTGAACGAGTTCATCGGCGCGGCGGATATCTACATCACGCCGTATCTCAACGTGCAGCAGATCGCCTCGGGCACTCTGGCGTACACGGTTGGCGCGGGCAAGGCCGTGATCTCGACGCCGTACTGGTACGCGGAAGAGCTGCTCGCCGACGGGCGCGGCGCCCTGGTGCCGTTCAAGGATCCGGCGGCGCTCGCGGATCAAGTGATCGATCTCCTGGACAACGAAGCCAAGCGGCACGCCATGCGCAAGCGCGCGTATATGTTCGGTCGGGATATGATCTGGCCGGAAGTCGCCCGCCGTTACATGGAGAGCTTCGAGCGGGCGCGCGCCGAACGCCGGCATTTCGTCCCGCCCGGCTTCACGGCGAGGGTTCTCGATCAGCATCCGGGCGAGCTGCCGCCGCTCAAGCTCGATCATCTGCGCCACATGACGGACGAGACGGGCATGCTGCAGCACGCCATTTTCACCGTGCCCAACTATCGCGAGGGCTACACGACCGACGACAACGCCCGCGCCCTGATGGTCAGCGCGCTGCTGGAGGCCCTGGGGAGCGGCGATGCGCTCGAGCTCGCTTCGCGCTATCTCGCGTTCATCTGGTACGCTTTCAACACAGAAACCGGACGCTTCCGCAACTTCATGGACTATCGGCGTCACTGGTTGGAACCGGGCGGTTCGGACGACAGCCATGGCCGCGCGCTGTGGGCGCTCGGCACGGTGCTGGGCCGATCGAACGCGGCCGCCCTGCAGAGCATGGCCGGCCGGGTGTTCGAGCAGGCGCTCCCCGCCATTCTCGATACGAGCAGCCCGCGCGCGTGGGCCTTCGCGCTCATCGGCATCCACGAGTATCTTCAGCGCTTCGCCGGCGATCGCCGGGCCGGCCAGGTGAGGGAGGAGCTCGCGGGGCGGCTGATGGCGTTGTATCGAATCAATCGCACGGACGAATGGCGCTGGTTCGAGCCGGGGCTCACCTATTGCAACGCCGCGCTGCCCCATGCGCTGCTCATGTGCGGTCAATCGATGCCGAATGCCGCCATGACCGAAGCCGCATTGGAATCGCTTGGCTGGTTGAGCAAAGTGCAGCGCGCCGACGCCGACACGGGCCACTTCGTCCCGATCGGCTCCAACGGCTTTTACGTGCGCGGCGGCACGCGGGCTCGATTCGATCAGCAGCCGGTCGAGGCGCAGGCGATGGTCTCGGCGTGCCTGGAAGCCTTTCGGCTCACGGGCGACAAACGCTGGCGCAAGGAAGCGCGCCGCGCCTTCGAATGGTTTCTCGGTCGGAACGACTTGAATCTGCCGATCTACGACCCGACCACCGGCGGGTGCCGCGACGGCCTGCATCCCGACCGCGCGAACGAGAATCAGGGAGCCGAATCGACCCTGGCGTTTCTTCAGGCGTTGCTGGAATTGCGTCTCGCGGAGAACGCTCCGCCATCGATGGAGGTTCGACCGCAATGACGTGTCGATATACCGAACTCTTTAGCCGTCACAAGCTCAATCCCATCCTGACCGCCGCGGATTGGCCCTATCCCGTGAACAGCGTGTTCAACCCCGGCGCGGCGCTGCTGAGCGACGGCACAACCCTGCTCCTCTGCCGCGTGGAGGATCGACGGGGGCTCTCCCACCTGTGCGCGGCCCGTTCGGCCAACGGCGTGGACGGCTGGCGGATCGATCCGCAGCCCACGCTGGTGGGCGATCCAGAACATCACCCGGAAGAAAAGTGGGGCATCGAAGACCCGCGCATCACCTATGTCCCCGAGCTCCGCACCTATGCCGTCGTCTATACGGCCTTCACCCGCGACGGCCCCGGTGTGGCCCTGGCGCTCACCGAAGATTTTCACACCTTCGAACGCATCGGCATCATCATGGCGCCGGAAGACAAGGACGCCGCCCTTCTGCCGCGTCGGATCGGCGATCATTGGGCGCTGATCCATCGCCCGGTGAGCGCGCCGGGTGCGCACATGTGGATTTCGTACTCGTCCGATCTGCGGCAATGGGGGAGCCACAAGCTGATGCTGGAGGCCCGGAAGGGCGCCTGGTGGGACGCGAATAAGATCGGCCTCTCGCCCCCGCCCATCGAAACCCCGCAAGGTTGGCTCGTGATCTACCACGGGGTGAAGCAAACCGCGGCCGGCTGCCTGTACCGGCTCGGGCTGGCCCTGTTCGATCTGCACTCCCCGGAGCGCTGCCTGAAACGCGGGAGCGAATGGATCTTCGGCCCGGAAGAACCCTACGAGCAGCGCGGCGACGTGGGCTATGTCGTCTTTCCGTGCGGCTACACGCTTGCTCCCGACGGCGACACGATCCGCCTGTACTACGGCGCTGCGGATTCGAGCATCGCGCTCGCCACCGGCAGCGTTCGCGCCATGCTCGAGTGGCTGGAACGGCAGCGTTAATGCAGCAAAGGAATCGTACCTCTCACACAAGGAGATGGGGCACATGAACGTGACCAAGAACCTGGGAATGCTCCTGCTCGGCATCTGGCTCATCCTGAGCGGGCTCATCGGATTGATCCACCTCAGCTTTGAGGGCCTGTTTCCGATCATGGGGGTCCTCGCCATTGTCGCCGGTATCTTGATTCTGCTCGGCAAGTAAGCTGAGCGATCGGCAATGCGCTGTTCAAGGAGGGAATCATGTCTCTGCGAACTTGTCCCGAGTGCGGGCATGAGGCCGTGAGCTACGGGCCGTTTCTGCTCGGCTCCATGTACGGGCAGAACTATCGGTGCGCGAAGTGCACGAGCGTGCTGCGACTGAAGCACTACCGGGCGTCGCAAACGATCAGCTGGGTCTTTATCGGCCTTACCCTTCTGCTGGGCTTCCAGGAACGCCGCGGCGCCGACACATGGATTCCGCACTGGGGTCCGGTGCTCGTGCTGCTGTGGCTCTTCGCCCAGAGCATGTTCTACTTCTTCGGCAGCTTGCAGCGCAGGGATGACACTCCGGAGAGCGGGGCGCGAGCCGCGACGCTCGGTAACGTGATGGCGCTCTGGCTGCTCGCGGGCGCCGCGCTGTACAGCACGATCCGGGACATTTTCATTATGCATCGGGAATCCGCATGGCCATGGGCCGTAATAACCATCGTTATCGTTTACATGGCGGTCGAGAGGACCGGTAAATACCGAAGCCTCACGGCACCCGGGCATGAAACCGGCAAAGGAGCTTAGCGATGGCTCAATTGAATGCAGTAACGGATCGCCCGACGATCATTCGATCCACCGCCGCGAGACGGCGTCGCGAGATAATCGCCATGATCGTTGCCTTCGTCTTGGCTGTCGTCTTATGCGCCAGGTATATCGCGATGAGGCCAATCGATTACGAAATTCTCATGGGGGCTTGGTTCGCCTTGCTCGCTCCGATTCTCGCCCAGTCAGCGTTTTCCGGTTACAACTCGCATTGCCCCGCGTGCGATGCGTTCCTGGGTTTCGCGATCGTACGAGCCCGCTTCTGCTCGCGATGCGGAACGCAGCTGGTGCCTGACGAGAAGCTCATCAAGCCTGCCATCTCGCCCGCGGACCAGGGGCAGCGTTAACCTAGGGGCGCACCATCGGTGCGCTGCAAAGGAGTTCTTGATGAGCAAATGGTCCAAGTGGGTGGATATCGAAAGCGCCAAATCGAAAAAGGGATCGTTCAATGACTTTGGCGTCTATGAGGTGCGCGCGGTAGACCAATCGAATTCCCCGATTCCAATCAATCGCCTTATTGGAACCGACCCGTTAGGCATCCTCTTAGGACGATCAGGATACGGAGGTAAAAACAGCGCGCGAACCATTGCCAACCGGATACGAGAATTCGTTCAGCGGCAACATTCGGGCGGCGTTACATACGCCAAGGCGAAATTGATTCTTACTAGAAGAAGCCCTCAGTTCTCCGGTCACCACCTTCAAGTAAGGGCAGTATTCGTTGCAGATGATGAGATCGAAGCTGCGGAGTCAAAAGAGCTGCGGAAGTATTTTGATGAGTACGGGGAACTGCCGCCGTGCAATTCAGCACTGCCGGCCGCGGGGTAGGGTTGATAGAGAACGTCGTGCTCGTCGTTGGGTTTGGGCGCGATCGAGTCGAGCCGCCCGGCACTACGATCCCGGCCTCGATCTTCCGGCTTGGGCTGCAGATGGATTACGAGCTCGATGTGGAGACAGATCGGTTGGGAAAGCGCTTGGATCGTGAAGTAGGCCAGTATCGCAAGGCGGGCTGAGAATTGTGGAAGAGAGGCATTGTTGCGCTCGCGCTGGGCGCGGCAGTCACCTACGTGGATTCCCGTCCGAACTGGGACGACACGGGCGTAACGGCTGGCGCACTGCTTGTCATCTCCGGCGTGTTCGGATTCCTGGGATGGTCATCGCCGCCGACATGATGCGCCGCTTACAACGGGGCCAAGCATTTTCTCAATTCGCTGACGGCGGATTTTCGGGCGGAGGTGCAGGCCACGCACCCCGGTATCCGGTTCTCGCTCGTGTCGCCCGGCGTCGTGCGCACTGACTTCGGCCTCAATGCGCTTCACGGGGGGCCGGACTCGCGCCAGTTCCCCGGCTCGCAGAGTCCGGAGGAGGTAGCGGCGGTGATCGCCGATGTGATTGTCACGCGCCGGCCCGACGTGTACACTCGAACGGGCATGCAGGCGCAGGTGGCGGCATATTACTCGGCCCTCGGCGTGGATCCGTGACGGAAAGGAAATAAGCGAGCTATGGTCGATGAAAAGAGCGAAGAAGGCATCGCCCCCGCGGCGAAGAAAGGCCTCCACAGGAAGAAACGAGTCCTCATTCCGCTCGCGCTCCTGATTCTGGTCGCGGCGATCGTCGCGCTCTACTGGAACGCGAATCTGCGCGGATACGTCTCGACCGACGACGCGTATATCGACGGGGACCCGACCACCGTGAGCGCGAAGATCTTGGGCCGGGTCACGACGCTGGACGCCGACGAGGGGGACTCCGTCGCGCAGGGACAGCTCCTTGTCCGGCTCGACGACACCGATCTGCGGGCTCAGGAGGCGCAGGCGAAGGCCGCGCTGGAATACGTCCGCGAGACCGTTCCGGTCGCGAAGATCACGCTCGACCGCGCGCAGGAGGATTTTGACCGGGCGGCGTATCAGTACAAGAACAAGGTGATAACCAAGGAGCAGTATGACCATGCGGGGAAGGCGCTCGAGATGGCGCGGGCCCAGCACAAGGTCGCGCTCAGCCAGGTAGAGGCCTCGAAGGCGCAGTTCGCCGTCATCGCGACCCAGCTGGGAAATACGAAGATCGAGGCGCCCATCTCCGGCGTCGTGGCCAGGAAATGGATCGTGCCGGGGGATATCGTCCAGCCCGGCCAGCCGATCTTCACGCTCTACGATCTCGGGAACATCTGGATCACGGCGAATTTCGAGGAAACGAAGCTCGGCGCGATTCACCCGGGCAGGCCGCGAGTTCAGGGGCGCCGTCGCGCTCATCGCCTCGGCGGCCGCGTCGCAGTTCTCGCTGATCCCGCCGAACAACGCCTCGGGCAACTTCACCAAGGTCACCCAGAGGATTCCGGTCAAGATTTCGATCGAGGCCCCACGGCCCGATTCCGCCGGCGAGCCCTTCAGCCTTCTTCCCGGCATGTCGGTCGAAGTGAAGATTCGCGTGAAGGGGAAGTGATCCATGTTCGTCGAGCGGTGGTCGGGAATCCGCAGAGGCCTGATCCGGGACTATCCGCGGCTCGCCCCGCAGCATCCGAGCTATCGCTGGCTCGTGCTCGCGGCGGTCATGATCAGCACCTTCATGGCCGTGCTCGACGCCACGATCGTCAACGTCGCGCTCTCGAAGCTGATGTCCTCGTTCGGCGTTTCGGTCGACAAGGTGGAATGGGTGCTGACCGCCTACCTGCTCGTGTTCGGCGTGATGCTGCCGACGTCGGGATGGCTCGCCGACCATCTGGGGCACAAGCGCATCTTCCTCACGGGGCTCTTCATATTCACGTGCAGCTCTTTTCTGTGCAGCCTCGCGTGGAATCTCAACGCCCTCATCGTATTTCGCATCCTCCAGGGAGCGGGCGCGGGGATCCTGATGCCGGTCGGCATGGCGATCATCACGCGGGAGTTCCCGCCCGAGAAGCGGGGCATCGCGCTCGGATTCTGGTCGATGGCGGCCTCGGCGTCCGTCTCGCTCGGCCCGGCGATCGGCGGGTATCTCATCGAGCATTACTCGTGGCACGCGATATTCGACGTCAACGTCCCCGTCGGAATCGTCGGCATGGCGGCGGCCCTCGTCGTTCTCCGCGAGCACAAGTCCGAGGACGTCCGCACCTTCGACTTTCTGGGATTCGTTTCGCTCGCGGCCTTTCTCACGTCGCTTCTCCTCGCACTCGCGAACGGCAATTCCGCGTGGAATACCGGCGGGTGGAACTCGGGCTACATCCGTACCTGCTTCGCGGTGTCCGGTATCTCGCTCATCGTCTTTCTCACGACGGAGTTCAGCGCGAAGCATCCGCTCATCGAGCTCGCCCTCTTCAAGAATTTCAACTTCGCCATGAGCAATATTCTCATGTTCCTCTTCGGATTCGGCATGTTCGGGAGCACGTTTCTCCTGCCGATCTACCTGCAGAATTCCCTCGGGTACACGGCGCTACAGGCCGGTCTCGTGTTTCTCCCGGTCGGGCTTCTTCAGATGGTGTCGGCTCCGCTCGCCGGCGTTTTCGCCGACCGATGGAGCCCGAAGATTCCCGCCATTCTCGGAATCACGATAATGGCCCTGACGTTCTATCAGTTCAGCTTCCTGTCGTTCCTTTCGGAGAAGCGGGAGATCATGCTGCCGCTCTATCTGCGCGGCATCGCCATGGGCATCGTTTTCCCTCCGCTCATGACGCTCGCGATATCCGAGATCTCCAATCGGAAGATGGCCCAGGCGTCGGGCCTGATCAACGTGATCCGGCAGCTCGGGGGAAGCTTCGGCGTGGCGATGTTCGGGACAGTGCTGACCCGCAGAACGATCTACCATATGGCGACCTACGGGCAGCAGATCGATCCCTCTTCGGATACCTTCAAGCAGACCGTCATGCGGCTGCAGCAGCACGCCCTCCATGCGACGGGAGGGACTGCCGCGGAGGCCGCGAGCAAGGCCAAGGCGCAGATCGGCTCGTTCGTGGCGAGCGAGGCCTTCATCAGGGCCGTCGCCGACGTCTTTCTGCTGGCGGGGATCGTGATCCTCATCGGCGTCGTTCCGATGTTCTTTATCAAGACTCACAAGGTGGCGTCCGGGCGCAAAGGTGTGCGATGAAAAAACTCATTACCGTATCGATGGCTCTCTGTCTCATGTTTCTCGCCGGCGCGGGCGGCGCCCGAGGCGCGACAGGCGATTCGCTCACGGTCGAGGAGGCCGTGCGCTTGACGCTGGCGAGCCACCCGCTCGTTCAGCAGGCCGGATACGGCGTGGCCGCGGCCGATGCGCGCGTCGCAGCGAGCCGCAGTCCGTATTATCCCGATATTTCGCTCGCGGGCCTGTACACGCTGCTCGAGCCTGTCCCGAAGATCGATTTTCCCGGCCTCGGTTCGTTCCAGC
>JAPLKY010000106.1 GCA_026387805.1 Candidatus Krumholzibacteriia bacterium | reverse complement strand
CCGGCGGGAGAGGAAACCGCGGGAGATGCGTGCCGCTTTTTCCGAGCCGGAAATCGCACATCTCCGCGATTACGAGGGTCACCTCGAGGGCGTGCGGATGCTCGGGGAAGAGCGCCGCCATCTGCTCGGGGGTCTTGAAGTAGGTCTCGGGATTGGAGCGGAGCACCCGCGCCGGATCGTCGAGATCCTTGCCGGTCTGAAGGCAGAGGAGCACGTCGTGCGAATCGTGATCCTCGGCCTTGAGGTAATGACAGTCGTTCGTCGCGACGAGCGGGATCCCGGTCTCCGCGGAAAGCTTCGTCATCTTCGGGATGAGCGCAAGCTCTTCGGGAATGCCGTGATTCTGGATCTCGAGATAGAAGCGCCCGGGACCGAGGATCGAGGACAGACGCTCGGCGAGCGAGCGCGCCTCCTTCCATTTATCCGCGCGAAGGAGCCTCGAGACGCCGCCCTGGAGGCAGCCGCTCATGCCGACCAGCCCGTTCGAATGAGCGGTGAGCAACTCGAGATCGACGCGCGGGCGATAGTAGAAGCCTTCGACGTACGCGATCGAAGAGAGCTCGATGAGGTTGCGATACCCCTCCTCGTTCATGACGATGAGCGTGAGATGATCGTTGTGAAATTGCCCCGCCGCGCGGCTCTTCTCCTTGATGCTCCCCTCGGTGAGGTACGTTTCCATACCGACGATCGGTTTGACGCCGGCCTCTCCCGCCGCCTTGAGAAACGGAATCGCGCCGAACAGGTTCCCGTGGTCGGTGAGCGCGACCGCGCCCATGCCCATCGCCTTGGCGGTTTCGACGAGATCCTTGATCCTGATCGCGCCGTCGAGGAGACTGTACTCCGAGTGGTTGTGAAGGTGTATGAAACGCGGGGCAGGCATGCTGCCGTCCTCCTCCATGGCGCTATTCTATCACAAAGCTGAACTCCGCCGCATTCCTATTTCCCGAACGATCGGAGATCTCCACGCGGAGCCGCGCCGGACCCGCCGGACAGGTCGCGGGAACGGGAATCGTGAGCCTGGAACGATACTCGTCATACTCGCATACGACGCGCGCCCCGTTCAGAATCGCCGTCGCCGATTCGGCGTCCACGCCGGACCCGCCGTCGTGAACGGGAACGTAGTAGAGCCTGCGCTTGAAAAAGCCGCTTCCCGAGGTACGGCGCGTGAACGCGAGGCGTTTCATGACCGGCGCCTGCGCGTCGGCGAATATCGCGTAGACGCCCGGCCTCCTCACGTCGACCGCGCCCCCTTCCCTCTCGGGCACCCCGACGCACCGCCACCCCGCCTTTCCGTTCCAGCGATACAGGCCCGCGGAGCGCCCTGAATCGAAGCCGCACTGGAGCGGCCGCGCGTATCCCTCGATCGGAAAATCGAGGGAAAAGGGCGCGGCCACCTGCTCGAGCCCGGGGGCCCTTCGCCCCGGATCCCGCGCTTCACGCACCATGAGCGCGGCCGTGCCGCGCACGGAGGGGGCCTTGAGCCGGATCATGAGACCGTCGCCGGAATCGAATGACGCGGACGATCCGACCCCGAACGTGAAGATCTGCAAGGCGACGATACGCTCGAGCGGGTATCCCCGATGATCTCTCCCCCGTATCGTGAATATATTCACGCCGTTCGTGAGGCGCGCGACCGGCGCAAAGACGAAATAGTCGCGCGGGCCGGTCTGGATGACGCCGAGCGAATCCCCCCGGGGCCCGCCGGAGCATCGCACGGATGGAATCGACGCGAGCGCCCGATCGGTCCGGATCTTCAGGAAGAGCCCTTCGGCGCGAAGCTCGGGAGCCGCTTCGCAGAATACGCTGTCCCGCTGGGCGCGCGGATCTGGAAATGCGAAGAAACGCACGGTCTCAGCTCCCTCGCCGTCCCGGGCGACGCATCGATAGAGCGCGCCGGGATCGGGCGCGGCCGCCGCGGCGCGAGAGCCGGAGGAGTCGGTCGCCACCCCTCTCCAGGTCGTCCCTCCGTCCATCGAGACGGCGAGATTCGTCTCGACGGATCCTCCGTCGGGATCGAACGTATCGATCTCGATCCGCGGTTCGCCCGAAGAGACCCTTCGCCTCGCCTCGATCTCGGGACGCCTCTCGAGAACGAACCGGAAGATCCCCCGTGCTTCGTTCCCCGCCGCGTCGCGGACGACGATCTCCCCCCGATGCGGACCGGACGGGAGAACGACCGTCCCTTCCTTTCCCTCGAAGCTCGCGATGACCCCCGACCCCTCGCGATCGGGCATCAGATTGCCCGATTTCCGGTACAACGCAAAATAGCGTCCGGGCGCGCCTCCCGTGCGGTCCTCGTACTCGAGCGCTATATCGCCGAACGTGGAGTAATCGAACGTGCGGTTACGGACGCGGTACACCCGCTCGCCGTCGATGAAGAGCTCCACCGAATACGGAGCCATTTGATACGATCCTCGCACCTGCTTGTCGTACATGCTCACGCCGAAGCCGAAGAGCCCGTCGAGCCGAAGCGTGCCGTCGATCACGAAGCGCGAGTCTTTCAACACGCGGAACCTTCTCGTCAAAGGAACGGGCGAGCCGTCGACGAGGCTTCCCCACGAGAGAGGGACCGCCTCGAGCGCCGAGATGATCGGCGGACACGCGTCGGGGACCTCATACATGCCCGCGAGCGGATTGAACGGCCGCCCGCCGGCGTCGCGCGTCTCGAAATGGAGGTGCGGGTAGGGCGAGCCGGTGGCGCCCGTATAGGCGACCGTTTCCCCCGGCGCGAAGCGGA
>JAPLKY010000464.1 GCA_026387805.1 Candidatus Krumholzibacteriia bacterium | reverse complement strand
GGGAAAATCGACGCTCCTCAAGATCCTCGACGGTCTCATCTATCCCCAGACCGGATCCGCGACGGCCTTCGGCCGAACGCTCTCCGAGAAGGCGCTCGACGACGGCGCCTTCAGGAGATTCTTCCGGAGCACGGTGGGACTCGTCTTCCAGGACGCCGACGTTCAATGCTTTTCCCCGACCGTCAGGGAGGAGCTCTCCTTCGGTCCGCGACAGATGGGCTTCGACGAGGCGGAAGTGTCGAGGCGCGTCGATGCCGCGCTCGCCGCTCTCGGGATCGCGTCCCTCGCCGACCGGTACCCGTACAACCTGAGCAGCGGCGAGAAGAAACGCGTCGCCCTCGCCTCGATCCTCACCCTCGATCTCGACGCGTACCTTCTCGACGAGCCGACGGCGAGCCTCGATCCGGCGGCGGAGGGCGTGCTCATCGATATCCTGAGCGGACTCGCGGGCCACGGCAAAACGCTCGTCGTCGCCACGCAGGATCTCATGCTCGCGCGCCACATCGGCGACACGGCGGTCATCCTCGGCCGCGAGAAGCTGCCCCTTTTCATCGGCCCGGTCGACCGGGCGCTCGCCGACGCACCGCTCCTCGCGCGCGCCGGGCTCGCCCACGCCCACCGGCACGCCCACCGCGAGGCCGCGGCGGGATTCCGCCATTCTCATTACACGGAGGAGAAGAACTCATGAAAACGACACGGTTCGGCGTTTCGATGGACGACGAGCTCCTCGCGAGGCTCGACCTGCACGTGCGGCGCAAAAAATACCCCAATCGGTCCGAGGCGATACGCGATCTCGCGCGGGCCGCGCTCGTCGAGGAGGAATGGAGCTCCGCGAAGAAAGAGGTCATCGGCGTTCTCGTCATCGTCTACGACCATCGCATGCGGGAGCTGTCCTCGCGCATGCTCGAGAAAGAGCACGGGCACCACGGAGAGATCGTCACGACGCTTCACCTCCACCTCGATCACGACACCTGTCTCGAGGCGAAGGTGATACGAGGCAAGCCGGGCGCGGTGCGCCGTATCGCCGACGAGCTCATAACGATGAAGGGCGTAAAATACGGAAGGCTCATTCCGGCGACGGTGGGGAAGCGGCTGCGCTGAGCATCTCCGCGCCGCATGACGCGCAGAAGCGATCCCCCCGGGAAGCCGCGCCGCAGGACGGGCAGCTCGCGCCGAGCATGGAACCGCAGCACGGGCAGAAGTTGAAGCTCGCGGGCGGGTAGGAGCCGCAGACGGGACACTCCAAGCGCTCGTCTTTCCGGCAGGCGAGATAGATGACGAGCCCGGCGTAGAGCGTGACGAGCGCGAGGATGCCCCAGAGCATCGTCGACATGGCTCTCCGCCTCGAATCGAACGACACCCAGTTGAAAATGGGGAAAAATCCGAACGGATAGAGAAACGCGGCAGCGAGAGCGGTCTCGGTCCCACCCCGGAGAAGCGCCGCGAGGAATCCCGCGAAGAGAACAACGTTCGCGACGGCGAGAAGGACGATCTGGGCGCGCGACCAACCGCACGTCTTCCCGCCTTCGTCCTCGCGCGGGAAGCAATTCTCGAGGCGCGTGCCGCAGAACGGACAGACGCGAAACTCCTTCCGGACGCTCCTCCCGCATCCGCAGCAGAACGCGGCGAGCCCCTTCCCGCACTCGGGGCAGAACCGGTCGCGCACCGGAACCGTCCGCCCGCACGAGGGGCAGCGCAGCGACGCGCGCTCCCGGCATACGAGATACGCGATGAGCCCAACGGGGATGGTGAACGGCTGCAGCGCAGCCCAGAACGCGGCGGGCATCTTCCGTCGCGTCGAGTCGACGTACACCCAGAGGGCGCTCGCAATCATGACGGCGAAGCCGATCGACGGGTAGAGCACCCGCGAGCCTCCCTCGAGCCTGGAGGCGAGAATCAGATTGAAGAGCAGGGCGGCGAGCGAGACGACGAGGAGAGCGCCCCGGTCGGATGGGCGCTTCGCTTCGCGCCGCGGCTCGGGACGACGCCCCGCCGCGGACGGGGACTCCGTCGCGCGGATCCCCAGAGCGGACAAAGTCAGCCGGGAAATGTCCCCCGGCGCGCCCGGTTCGCGGGAGCCGCGGCGCATCTTCCTGACCTCGGCTTCCCACGCGCGGCACGACTCGCACCTCTCGATGTGAACGGAAACGGATTCGACTCCGGCACCCGACTCCGAGTACACCGCCATCACGATCTCTTCGCGGACTGCGACGCATTCGGGATCCGCCTGCGGCTCCCGCTCCATGCGCACTCTCTTCCCGCCGAACCATTTCTTGAACATCGGCCCCGGCCTTTCGTCACTATCCCCGCTCCGCTCGCGCGGAGGGGGCAGCCGCAGCATTGGCAAAAACCCTGAGCCGCACGCGGAGATGCTCGACGGCGAGGAACATCCGCGAACGGGCCGTCGCCTCGGGGATCTTGAGTATCGCGGCGATCTCGTTGAAGGACAAGGCGTTGACCTCGCGCACAACAAATACCTCCCGCTGCAATCGCG
>JAPLKY010000347.1 GCA_026387805.1 Candidatus Krumholzibacteriia bacterium | reverse complement strand
CGGGGGGCGCGGCAAGGCCGCCCGGAACTGGGAATGCTACGACGCGATCGTCGCCACGCTGCGCGGTCTCGAGACGGATGAAACGCTCCTCGTCCAATCGGGCAAACCGGTGGCCGTATTCAGAACCCACGAGGACGCGCCTCGCGTGCTCATCGCCAACTCGCTGCTCGTTCCCCGGTGGGCGACGTGGGAGAGCTTCTGGGATCTCGAGGCGAAGGGACTCACGATGTACGGTCAGATGACGGCCGGCTCGTGGATGTACATCGGAACGCAGGGCATCCTGCAGGGAACGTTCGAGACCTTCGCCGAATGCGCGCGCCAGCGCTTCGGGGGCAGCCTCGCGGGAAGATTCGTCCTTACCGCGGGGCTCGGGGGGATGGGCGGGGCGCAGACGCTCGCGGTCACGATGAACGGCGGCGTTTGCCTCGCCGTCGAAGTCGATGCCGACCGGATCAGGAGGCGCATCGAGACCCGCTATTGCGACGAGATGGAGTCCGATCTCGACACGGCGCTCGAGAAGGTGCGGCGCGCGGTGAAGGAAAAGAGGGCCTGGTCGATCGGGCTCCACGCGAACGCCGCCGACGTTTTTCCCGAGCTCGCGCGCCGCGGCGTCGTTCCGGACGTCGTCACCGATCAGACCTCCGCGCACGACGCCCTCAACGGCTATATCCCGCGCGGATACGACATGGCGCAGGCCGCCGGGCTCAGGAAAGCGAACCCCGATCGCTACATCAAGGAGTCGATCGAATCGATCGTCCTTCACGTGCGGGCGATGATCGATTTGCAGGAGAGCGGAGCGATCGTTTTCGATTACGGGAACAATATCCGCGGCCAGGCGGAGAAGGGGGGGCTCTCGAACGCCTTTGCCTTCCCCGGCTTCGTGCCCGCGTTCATCCGGCCCATGTTCTGCACAGGCAAGGGACCGTTCAGATGGATCGCGCTTTCGGGAGACGCGAAGGACATCTACCGCACGGATGAGCTCGCCCTCGAGCTGTTTCCCGAAAACGAATCGCTCTCTCGCTGGATCAAGCTCGCGCGGGAAAAGGTCGCTTTTCAGGGTCTTCCGGCCCGCATCTGCTGGCTGGGCTACGGCGAGAGGGAGCGCTTCGGGATCGCCTTGAACGATCTCGTCGCGAAGGGGGAGCTCTCGGCTCCCGTCGTGATCGGCCGCGATCATCTCGATTCCGGCTCCGTCGCCTCCCCGTTCCGCGAGACCGAAGCGATGCGCGACGGGAGCGATGCGATCGCCGACTGGCCGATCCTGAACGCCCTGCTCAATGCCTCCTGCGGCGCCGCATGGGTCTCGGTGCACCACGGCGGGGGGGTGGGAATGGGTCTTTCGATCCACGCCGGGCTCGGCGTCGTGGCCGACGGAACGGTGAAAGGGCGTGAAAAACTGGCGCGCTGCCTGCGGTGTGACCCTGGCACAGGGATTGCAAGACATGCGGATGCCGGATATGAGATAGCCATTGAAAAGGCGGAAGATGCAGGGCTTCACATACCAATGCTCAAGAAATGAAGCCCGATTTTGACGGGCGCTACAGCCGTCCTCATTTGAGTTTGCGACTGCAGATGTGCATTTTGAGCAGCTATTGAAGGCTGGCTTGTATCATAAAAGGAGTGGCGCTTGCCCCAGACGATTGATCTGCTGCTTTGCGGCGCCGGACAGCTTGTGACCTGCCGAGGTTCCGAAAAGGGGCCGAAGCGTGGCAGAAATCTATCCGATCCCGGCATCGTTTTCGACGGGGCGATTGCGGTTTCCGGAGGAGCCGTCGTGCTCGCCGGCGCGCGCGCCAAGGTCGAAAGAGGGATCGGCGGAGCCGATGTTTCGCGGACGATCGACGCCGGCGGTCGCGTCGTGCTGCCGGGCTGGGTCGATCCTCATACGCACGCCGTTTTTTCGCGCTACCGCGCGGACGAGTACGAAGCGCGCATTCGGGGGGAGGGCTATCTCGAGATCGAGCGCCGCGGGGGCGGGATCAGGAGAACGGTCCGCGAGGTGAGGGAAATGGACGAAGAGCGTCTTTTCGAGGTGAGCCGCAGGCGGCTCGCGAAAATGCTTGAGAGCGGGACGACGACCATCGAGATCAAGAGCGGCTATGGGCTCGATATCGAGGCGGAGCTCAAGATGCTCCGCGTCATCGCCCGTCTCGGGAGAGAGACCCCGCTCGACGTCGTCGCAACCTTCATGGGCGCGCATCAGAGGCCTCCCGAATTCGACGATGAAAAGGCGTACCTGCGGGTCGTTATCGACGAGATGATCCCCGCCGTCGCGCGGAAGAAGCTTGCCGAGTTCATAGACGTCTTCTGCGAGAAGGGTGTTTTCGGAGTCGAAGAGACGCGGGAAATCCTCGAGGCGGGGCGCTCCGCCGGCTTCGGTCTGAAGGTGCACGCGGACGAGATCACGCCGATGGGAGGCGCGGAGCTCGCCGCGCGCATGGGGGCGATCTCCGCCGAGCATCTCACGAAGATTTCCCCCGCCGGAATACGAGCGCTCGCCGAATCGGACACGATCGCCGTTCTGCTGCCGAGCACCACGTTCGCCCTGGGATCGCGGGATTTCGCTCCCGCGCGGGAGATGATCGAGCGGGGAGTCGCCGTGGCGATCGCGACCGATTTCAATCCGGGGAGCTCTCCTTCGTGCTCGATGCCGCTCGCGATCGCCATCGCCTGTTCCCAGATGCGCATGACGCCGGCCGAGGCGATCAATGCGGCGACGATCAACGCGGCCTACGCCGTCGGCAGGGGCGCCGAAGCCGGTTCCCTCGAAAAAGGGAAGAAGGCCGATTTCGTCGTGTACGACGTCGAGGATTACCGGGAGATTCCATCGCGGGCGGGAGCTGACCACGCGATCACCGTCGTCAAGAACGGCGCCATCGTCCGGGAACGCCCCGCGTTCGAGACGGCAAGCGAGGTCGGATTTTGAGCAAGGCGAACCAGATACGTCAGAAGGCGCAGGAATTCCTGGGCAAAGGCCATATCGACAAGGCCATTCAGGAGTACCGCCGCCTCATCACGATCGAATCCAAGAATCCGAATCTCTACAACGAGCTCGGCGACATATACCTGCGCGCAGCAGACAAGGTGCAGGCGGTGCAGAATTTCGAAAAAGCGGCGACGATATACGAGAAGGTCGCCCTCTACAACAATGCGGTCGCCGTCTGCAAGAAGATCCTGCGGGTCGATCCCGAGAAGATCGATACGATGTTCAGGCTCGGTGAGCTCAGGGCGAAACAGAAGCTCACCGGCGAAGCGGTGACGTTCTTCACGCAATACGTGGAGGCCATTCTCGAGAATCCGCAGACCCTGCTTCCGCGGTCCCAGAAGGACGTGGACATCATGCTCGAGCTCATGCCGTCGAGCGAGGCCATCCTCGCGAAGGCGGTCGAGATCTACGAGCAGCTCGGAATCAAGCTGAAGACGATCGAGATCTACCGGAAGCTCATCGCGTTCGCGGGGCAGGAGGGGGATTCAAAGAGGCAGGCGCACTACGCGCACAGGATGGAAGAGATAAAGGCCGGTCTCTCGGCCGCGGAGCTGGAGAATCTGCCGACGGCCGAGACCGTTGCGGGAGGTACGCCGGAGGGCGCGACCCCGACGGCCGGAGAGGCGCCGCCGTCGGCGGAGAGCACCCCGGCTGCGGATGTCCGACCCGATGAGCCCCCCGAGGCTCCTCCGGCCGATTCCGTCCCTGCGCCTCCCGACGTCGAACCGGCGCGCGCCGCGACCGAAACGCATGCCGATGACGGAAAGCCGGACGAATCCGGCATCGACGCCGGCGTGGATGAAGCGGTGGAAGAGGCGGAGATGGTCGCCGCGATGAGCCAGGGGCGCGAGGCCGTTGGGA
>JAPLKY010000254.1 GCA_026387805.1 Candidatus Krumholzibacteriia bacterium | reverse complement strand
CCGAGGCGCTCTCGCGGTACGGCACGCTCATGGAGCGATATCCCGATTATCCGTTCATGGAGCGTGTTCGCGAGCGCTACGTCGAGCTCGGAAAGGCCGCGGGCTCGCCGGCGCCGGAGAAAGGCTCGAGATGAATGCGATGCGGCGAATCATGTTCGCGATCGGAGCGCTTCTCGCCGCTGCTTCCCTCGCGGCGAGCGCTCGCGCGGATTACCTCGTTCCGATGGATCTCACGCAGACGAATCATCTCAAGGCGTACGGGCTCGCCTATCACGTCCTCGCCGCCGGCGAGGACGTGAAGTGGCTCCTCAACTATCGCGGCGGGTCGTTTCTCATTCCCGAAAGGCCCGGCTATGCGACGGAGGCGCAGGCGCGGAACGTGCGGCTCGAGCGCGTCGACGGCGCGCAGATAGCCTCAATTCTCCAGGAAATCGACGGCGGTAACGCCGACGTGATTCTTCTCGAGAAAGCGCCGGCGATCGCGGTGTACGCCCCGCCGAACAAGCTCCCGTGGGACGACGCCGTGATGCTCGCGCTCGATTACTCCGGCATCCCGTACGTTACGGTTTACGACCAGCAGGTGCTCGCCGGGGAGCTCGAGAAGTACGACTGGCTCCATCTGCACCACGAAGATTTCACGGGGCAGTATGGAAAGTTCTACGCCGGATTCAGGACGGCGGACTGGTACATCAGGGATCAGATTCTCAACGAGAAGCTCGCGGCCGTTCTCGGATTCAAGAAGGTTTCGGAGGAGAAGAAGGCCGTCGCGCGCGCCATCAGGGATTTCGTCCGCGCGGGCGGCTTCGTGTTCGCCATGTGCTCGGCGACCGATTCGTACGACGTCGCGCTCTCCGCCGAGGGGATCGATATCGCTCCGCGCGAGTACGATCACGACGGCACGACGCCCAACTGCCAGAACCTCCTCGATTTCAGCAAGACCTTCGCGTTCGAGAATTTCAAGCTCGAGCTCGACCCGCTCGTGTACGAATACTCCGACATCGACATGACGGGCGCGGCCGCCGCGCGCGGCGAGCAGCGCGATTACTTCACGCTGTTCGAATTCTCCGCGAAATACGATCCCGTGCCGACGATGCTCGTTCAGAACCACGTGTCGGTCATCAAGGGTTTCATGGGGCAGACGACGTCGTTCAAGAAGAGCCTGATCAAGAAGAAGGTGCTCATCCTCGGCGAGGTGAAGGACGGCGGCGAAGCGCGCTACATTCACGGGAACTTCGGCCTGGGGACGTTCACCTTTCTCGGGGGGCACGATCCGGAGGATTATCAGCATCTGGTGGGCGATCCTCCGACCGATCTCGGGCTCTATCCGAACTCGCCGGGATACCGGTTGATTCTCAACAACATCCTTTTCCCCGCGGCAAAGAAGAAGGAGCAGAAAACGTAGATGAAGAAACGCAAGGAACTCTTTCCCGTGATATTTCTCGGCTCGGGCACCGCGCTCACCGTATGCGGGCTTGCCATTATCGTCGCGTACGGCGCGAAGGCGCCGGTGGCGGCTCTTGCGCTTCTGCTCGCGGGGCTTCTCGACGGCATCACGGGATTGATATGGACGGTCGCCGTGCTGTTCTCGCGGAAGGACGAAGCGCCTGGGGGGG
>JAPLKY010000143.1 GCA_026387805.1 Candidatus Krumholzibacteriia bacterium | reverse complement strand
GGATCACGACATACGCGGCAACCGGTGCCAAGTTCGGCTATAGCCTCCTGTGGTTTCTCGTCATTCTGGGCCCGGTCGCCTATTTCGTCCAGGAGATGACGGTGCGTCTCGGCGCCGTGACGAAGCGCGGGCATGCCGAGTCGATCTTCCACGGCTTCGGTCCGTTCTGGGGATGGTTCTCGCTCGTCGATCTCATCCTCGTCGATTGGCTCACGCTCATCACCGAGTTCATCGGCATGACGGCGGCCCTGAGCATCTTTCACGTCCCGCCGGTGATCACGGTCCTCTTCGTCATCCTCATCATGGGGATGATGATCGTGCGCGGAAACTACTGGACCTGGGAAAAGATCGCGCTCTTCTTCTGCGCGGTGAATCTCGTCTATATACCGTGCGCCTTCATCGTCAAGCCCTCGATTTCGAGCATCCTCACGGGCGGCCTGATCCCGCATATTCCGTCGGGGGGCGTCACGAACGAGTTCTTCTTCTTCCTCATGGCGAATATCGGGACCACGATCGCCCCGTGGATGGTGTTTTTCCAGCAGAGCGCCGTCGTGGACAAGGGAATCCAGGAGAAGGACATCCTCTGGGGCAAGATCGACACGATTCTCGGCTCGGCGTTCACGGTGATCGTGGCCGCCTTCTGCATCATCGTGACGGGAACGCTGCTCCGCGGCGTCGACATCCGCGACGCCGCCGAGGCGGCGGTTCAGCTCATGGGCATCAATAAATACCTCGGCACGTTGCTCGCGATCGGACTCTTCGACGCGGGGCTGCTCGGGGCCATCTGCATCTCGCTCGCGAGCTCGTGGGCCTTCGGCGAGGTGTTCGGCTGGGCGCATTCGCTCAACAACCGGATCCGCGAGGCGCAGTGGTTCTACGCGTTCTATTTCTTCGCCCTGGTATCCGCGGGCGCCATAGTCCTGATTCCCGGAGCGCCGCTCGTGCTGATCACGCTCTTCGTCCAGGTGATCGCGGTGACTCTGCTTCCCGCATCGCTCGTTTTTCTCATCCTCATGCTCAACAACGAGGAGTCGATGGGCAAGTTCAAGAACAACGTGTTCCAGAATATCGCCAACGTGACGATCGCCGTCGTCATCATCGCGCTTTCGACGATGTACGCGATCAGCACGTTGTTCCCCGGTATCCTGCGATAGCCGGGAGAGAGGACCGTCATGGGAGAAATGATATTCAGCGTCGTTTCGCGGCGGATCGCCGGGTTCGCGAGGACCACGGTCTCGCAGATATCGGCGATCAACAAGAAGTACGCGACTCCGCACGTGAAGACGACGCCGGCGGTGCGGGTGGCGCTCGTTCTTCTCAGATTCTATTTGCTCTCGCTCGTCGGTATACTCATATACAAGTTCATAACCCTTGTGCGTTAGGGCGGAACGGAACATGAACACACTGGTCGCAAACAACAAGAACGGCGTCGAGCATATCTACTCGCTCACCGACATCATCGGGTACCGGATCATGCTCCATGGAAAGCGCATCGGCAAGCTCGCCGATCTCGTCGTCGTCGAGCATATCAAGCTGCCGGAGGTGACGAACGTCGTGATCGCGCGCCCCTTCGGCCATCCGTCCATCATCGTGCCGTTCGAAAAGGTCCTCTCCATCGAGCCGAAGCAGGTGACGATCGATATCGAGGCCGAGGAGCCGTACGTGCGGGAGCTCCGTTCCGAGGAGATCCTCCTGAAGGACCACGTGCTCGACAAGAAGGTCGTGGACATCGAGGGGCGCGAGGTGGAGATCGTCTACGACATCCGTCTCGTCAAGCGGGCCGGGAAGCTGTTCGTCACGGACGTCGACCTGAGCAAGTACGGCCTTCTGCGCCGCATCGGGCTCAAAAGGCTCGCCAATTTCATCTACAGTCTGGCCGACAAGATCAAGGAGCAGACGGTCTCGTGGGCGTACATACAGCCTCTGCCTCCGACGATCAGTCTCTTCAAGGGGGATGTGAAGCTCAACATCCTGAAGGAGAAGCTGTCCGACATGCACCCGGTCGATCTCGCGGACATTCTGGAAGAGCTGGACCGGGAGCAGCGCGTCGCGATCTTCGACGGCCTCGACACCGAGCACGCGTCCGACACGCTCGAGGAGATCGATCCCAACGTGCAGCGGGATCTCGTGTTCTCCCTCACGAAGGAGAGGGTGGCCGAGCTCATCGACGAAATGACTCCCGGCCAAGGGGCCGATATCCTCTCCGTCCTCGCGTGGGAGGACGTGGCGACGATCATGAAGATGCTCAGTCCGGAGAACGCGAGCAAGATCGAATCGATCCTGAAGAAGCAGGATGAGAACATCCTCAACTTCACCACGCAGGAATTCCTGAAGCTCCCTCCCGGTATGACCGCCGACGAGGTGGAAGACGGATTCCGCGGCCTCGCTCGGGGCAAAGACGTCATTATGTATCTCTACGTCGTCGACGAGCAGGACAAGCTTCTCGGCGTCATCGATATCAAGGAGCTGTTGATGGCCAAGGACTCCGACCGGCTCGGCGATATCATGACGGAAACGATCATCAGCCTGAATCCGGACAATACGCTGAAGGAAGCCTCCGCGATGTTCGCCCGGTACGGTTTCCGGGCCATACCGGTGACCGACGAGAACGGCAGAATCCTCGGCGTTATCCATTACCGGGACATGATGAACCTGAATCACCGTTTCCTCGGTTGACGATGACCATCTCTTCCATCCGGATCGGGAACCGTTACGAATGGGCCGTCGGCCCGCTCATTGCGGGATTCGTCCTCTTTCTCCTGTTCTTCGGCGCGAGGTTCCACACGATCGAGATTCCCGAATCCGCCGAGAACGACGGCTATGTCGTTCAGGCGGATGAGATTCGCGCGGGGACCATTCCGCGGGATCCGTATCACCCGCTTCTCTACCAGGTGCTTTCGGCGGGAGTGGGTGCCCTGCTCGACGATTCGTTCGCCGGCGCACGGACCGTGTCGTCGCTCATGGCCGGCCTCTTTCTCCTCATGACCTACCTCGTGGGGAGAAGGTACTTCGGAGCGGGCGTCGCGTTCTTCTCCGTCGTCGCGCTCGCGCTGAACTTCAACGTCATCACGACTGGAATGGACGTGACGACCGACATGTGCTTCTCGGCGCTGGCGACGGCCGTTCTCCTCTTCGCGTTGCGCGCGATCGAGAGACCGGGCGCCGCGTCGACCGTCCTGCTGGCGTCGGCCTTCTCCCTCGCGTATTTCGCGCGCTACAGCGCCGCTTTTCTCCTTCCGGCGGTCGTCTTCGCGCTGCTCGTGCCCCCCGCGCGAACGGGGGCGCGGGGAAGGATCGCCCGGCTCGCGATCTTCGCCGCGGCTGCCGCGCTGTTTCTCGCGCCTCATTTCGTGCTGACGGACAGGTCCTTCGGCTCTCCCTGGTACAGCGAGAACTGGAAGAACATCGCGTTCAAGCTGTACGGCAGCGGCGACTGGTCCTATTTCGCGAGAATCCCGTACGACGGATTCGTATCGGTGGTCACAAGCGATCCTCTGAAGCTCGCCGCCTCGGCGCTGCGCGAATTCGCGAAGTTCTTCTACGCGACGCTGGGGGACGTCGGGGGGGGAGGGATGGCCGGCGGGGTGTTCGCCGCCTCGGCGCTCTGCGGCGTTTTCGTCGCCTGTTTCGCGATCGACCGAAAAAGGCTCCTCATGCTTTCGTTTCTGTTCTTCTATGTGCTGCTCAGCTGCGTCGCGTTTCTGTCGGGATCCCGTTTCATGATCGCGATTCTGCCGCTGTGCTGTCTCTTCGGCGGGAGATTCCTGCTCGCGGGTCCGTTCGCCGGTTCGTTCCGGGCGGGCGCATGGCGGATCCACCGTGCCGCGCCCGTCGTCGCCGTGTTCTTGATCGCTCTTCTCCTCACGACGGTCGTGCACGTGCGCATGTACGTGCGGGCGCAGCCGCTCGGCGAGCTCGACGCGGCGCGAAAGATCGAGCGCCTGTACGGTCCGGACGTAACGGTTCTCGGGACGTTCCCCTTCATGCAGCGGTACGTGAAGTACGCGTATTTCAAGCTCGAGGACGCCGACGGCCGAGATGCGCGTGACGGAGACGCATATCTGCGGCGCGTGCGATCGATCGTCGAGAAGAGGGGCGCCGACTTCGTCATCGTCGGCGAGGCGAGCTTGAAGGGAAGGCCCGTGATACTCCTCGATGCGGAGGAGGTCGCTCCGTTTCTCAGGCCTCTGTTCCGCGGCGATGGGGTCGTCGTGTACCGGGTCGCGAAGGGCGTTCGCTGAACGCCGCCTCGCGGGAATACGAGAAGGGCCGCTCCCGAGAGCGGCCCTTCTTCGTTCCGGAGAAGGATTCCCGGGCGGCGCCGAGCCGCCCGGAATCCGTCGCGAATGCCTGCTACTTGATGATCTTGAACTCGACGCGGCGGTTCTGCGCCCTGCCTTCCTTGGTCTTGTTCGACGCGACCGGCGTGCCTTCGCCGTAGCCCTTCGAAACGAGGTTATCCGGCTTGATCTGCGGGAAATTCGCTTCGAGGTAATCATGGACGGCTTTCGCGCGCGCCTCGGAGAGCTTCATGTTGTACTGATCCGTTCCCGTGGCGTCGGTGTGGCCGCCTATCTCGACCGCGAGATCAGGCACTTGGACGAGAATGGCGCCTATGCGATCGAGCTCCGTTTTGGATTCGGGTTTCAGCGTCGCTTTGTCGAGATCGAAGAGAATCGCCGTTGTCGTGATGAGACCCGTGTCGATGAACTGTTTCACCTCAACGGGGCATCCCGTCTCGTCGACCTTGGTTCCGGCGGGCGTGTTCGGGCATTTGTCGATGCCGTCGAATACGCCGTCGTTGTCGGAATCGGACGGGCAGCCCTTGGCGTCGACCGTGGCGCCGGCGGGAGTGCCGGGGCACTGATCGATACCGTTGAACACGCCGTCATTGTCGGAATCCGACGGACATCCCCTGGCGTCGACCGTGGCGCCGCGCGGAGTGCCTGGGCACTGATCGACGCCGTCGACCACGCCGTCGCCGTCGCTGTCCACGGGCGCGGGGGGCGGCGGAGGCGGCGGGGGCGGCGGAGCGGGCGCGCATGCGCACTTCCACGGCCACGGCATGAGAACGAAGCAAACGGCCTTGCTGTCGGTTCGATCGGTCATCGTCGTGCGAAACTTGGCCCACTGGTCCTTGTACCCCGCGGAAGCCGGAGCGGCGGCCATCGCGACGACCATGACGACGACCAGGAGAATCGCGGAGAATGATCTCATAATCCCTCCTTCGCAAAATGCCGGTTTCATGAACTTTTTATCTACGCCCCCAATTCCGGTTTACCTTTTAAACCTTTCGCTTTTTATTTGCAAGAGCTTTTTTCGCGCCGCGCATAAATTTATCGTGCGATAAATACGATAATTAGCGCCGGTAACCGAAATCCTTCCAATTGACGAACCCTCGCGCAATCTACTCGCTTCGGTGAATGCGGACGCTGCGGAGTGGGCGCAGGGCCGCGCCGGCTATTTTCTCTCGAACACCATGAGCCTGCCCGAAAGGAAATCGGTGATCCAGAGCCTCCCGTCGGACGCCGTTCGTCCGTTCGTGAGGGAATAGATCGCGTCTCCGAATTGCCCGCTCAGATAGAAGGAGACGTTGCGCGAATCGAACCGCGTGTCGCCGTACGGATACTTCTCGGAGTGCAGGAGCGCGAACTTCGCCGTCGCCGGGTCGAACTGCGCGATGGAAAGCGCGCAGGCGCTGTGCGAGGTAATGACGAGTTTGTCCCCCCAGGCGAAGAGGTTGTCGGGAAGGCCGTCGTACGGAATCGGCCAGGTTGCGCCGCCTTCCCGCACTTCCTGCAGGGTGTTGTCCGCGTGATTGATGACGTAGACCTTGTCTCCGAGACGGCACAGCTTCAGCGGGCCGTTTCCGGAGGCGATCTCTCTTACGGCGAAACCGTTCTTGCCGACGACGGAGACGCTCTTCGACTCGAAACCGGCGGTGTAGATGTTTTCGTCGTCGAATACGAGATCGGAAGGGCCGCTTCCGACCGCGATCCTCGCGACGTCTTTCCGGGCGGCGGCATCGATGATGTGCAGGACGCCCGGCTCTCCGTCTTTCTCGGCGACGCGGGCGAGGTAGATCCGGTTCTTCCCCGGATCGAAGCGGAGAATCCGCTGCGTATTCTCCCGCTCGATCGTATCGGGCGCCGTGATCCGCGTGCCAATCTCGAAGAGGCGTATCTCGTCGGGGAGCGTGCCGAGCATCTGCTCTTCCTTGCCCCAGAGGTTCTGCGTGAAATAGAGCGTGCCTGCCGCGTCGAGAACCATGCTCTGGGCCTGGCGCGGTATGCGGCGATCGTAGAATCCGAGATCCCCCGCGGCAATTCCGAGGATCCCGTCCTTCGCGCCCCAGATGTAGACCACGGGCCAGTACGATTGGTGCGGTCCGTAGGAGAGATACACGTTTCCGGCGGGAGTGACGATCGATTGGATCGGGTAGTCCCGGGGCAGCCGGTGCAGCTCGTGCCTCCCGTCCATCCGCACCTCGGCGAACTGATCCTCGGAATTGAACACGAAGAAGCTGTTCCGCGCCTTCACCTCGACGAGATCGACCGGTGCCCAGCCGGTATAGACCTTCTTCGCGGCGCCGGCCGCCGGGTCGAGCGCCGTCACGGCGGCGCCGAAGGTGCCGTTGACCGCGCTCGCGCCCTTCGGGTAGTAGAGCAGGTTGTTGTTCGGATTATAGGCGATGGTGAACATGTGGGGGATGATGCCGAGATCGGTAATCCGCTTGAGGAGTTTCCGCTCCGCGAGATCGACGACGTCGACCTCTCCCTGCGCCCAGCCTGCGACGTAGAGGATGCCATTTTTCGCGTCCACGGCGCTCGCGTCGTTACCATACGCCGGGAGCTTGATCTCGGTGATGCCTCGATCACCCGGCGGGTGTTCGTCTCGACAACGAGGTAGAGCCGATGCGTCGTTTCGTCGTAGCCGGCGAGATGCCACCGCCCGCCGCTCGTGAGCTTGAGCTCCCGCGTGTTGACGAGCTTCCCGTTGCGTCCGTCGAAGAGGAAGATGGTCGACGTATAGCCGTCGACGCCGATGATCCATTTGAGGTCGGGGGCGGCGACGACCTTGCGGATCGGAGGCGGAGGAGTCGCGTTGAGATTGATCAGATTCTCCTTCGTCTCGAGCCACGGCAGCATCGCGAGCTTTCCCGACTTGGCCGAATAGAATCCGAGCTCCTTGCTCTCGCGCCCGGCGAGGAACGCGTTTCCCGTCTCCTCGTCGATGGCGATCGATTCGAATTGCGTCCCGGTCGGTATCGTTTTCGAGGCCGCGCCGTCGCTCGAGGCGATCGAGAAGCAGCGCGATCCGATGAGGTAGACCTCGCCGGTCTTTCTCCGGAACGTCAGCGCCTCGGCCTTGAGATGCTGCAGCGCCCGCCCCTCGACGGGAACGTTCAGAACGGAATGGTCCCTGCAGTCGATGAACGAGACGGAAGAGCTGAGCGTGTTCGCGACGATGAGCCGGTTGCGAAACGCGTCCATTCTCACCAGTACGGGGCCCGCGCCGTTCGCCGCGAGACCTGCCCCCTTGAGAAAATCGATCGTCGTGACCGTGACCTCGGCGGCCGGCACCGGAGCGGCCGTTATCAGGAGCATCGCGGCGACAACGGCGACGAGCATTCTGTGCGTCATGGGACGGCTCTCCTTTCATCGTATCCGGGAACGTTGCCCCCCCGTTCGGGGGTTTTATTATAGTAGCGGAGCGGTTTCGACGCGCCATAATTATCTTTTATCTTTACAAAACCTCCGGCGGCGATGAGAATCCCGCGGTAGGACGAACCATACAGGAGGAGGAACAGGTATGAAGTGTCCGATTTTCGTTTGTGCGTTTCTGCTCGTGCTTTCCGGCACGATCGTGCCCGCGCAGGCCGCGTCGGGTCTGACCGTTGAAGAGATGGTCTTCTGCACGGCGGTGCAGGATCGCGCTCCCTCGCTTCCCGATACCGCCTTCGCGTCGACCGTCGAGAACGTGTGGTGCTTCGTCAAGGTGGTCGGCGCGGCCGACACGACGGAGATAACGCAGGTATGGTATTACAACGACCGCGAGATGTCGCGCGTCAAGCTCG
>JAPLKY010000376.1 GCA_026387805.1 Candidatus Krumholzibacteriia bacterium | reverse complement strand
AATGAACAGAAACAGGGTCACGAACACCACCGGGTAATTGAGAATTCCGGAGACGATCGATTTCTCCCTGCCGCGGTCCCATGGGGCCCAGAACGCGAAATAGCCTATCGCCAGCCGTTTGGCGATATGAACCTTGTCCTTCTTCATGTGCTCCTTCGCGAGCGCCACGAGCACGGCATCGTCATCGGCGTATATCGTACGGGAATACCGCGCGACCCTGAGGTCTCTTCCCGTGCGTTCCCGAAACACGGTGCCCCCCTGGAACTCGTGTCTGAAATACGCCGCGTCCCCCATCCAGTACTGGAATCCGGCCCCCGTCGCGGAGGGGATGATCCTGTGGAAATGCCGGTAGTTGCGTATTGTCCATGGCAGGACCGCGACCGCGCAGGCGATCGCTATCAGAATCGCCGATTCGAACCTCCGGCGAAGCTTCATCCCCCTTCTGCACAGGACGGCGACCATCAGGACCGGGGGCAGGATCAGGAACGATCCGTGGGTGAGCACGCCGAGTCCGCACGCGAGCCCGCACAGCAGCGAGAAGACGCGGAGATTCCGGAAGATGGCGAAGAAGAGGAACACGCTCAACACGAGTACGAGGGTCGCGGCGACGACGAACGTGGTGGTCTTGGATATGAAGATCAAGTACGGATGAAATCCCGCGGAGAGCATGAGAAGATTGCTCCAACGAACGGGGAGGTTCAACGACGCGCCCAATCGATAGAGCAGCGTCAGGTACCCCAGGCTGATCAGCGCCGATCCCGCGAACCAGACATAGAGCCATCCGTGCGTCGACCAGGCTCCGAAGATCAGCATCAGAAACGGCTGGACGGGGGGCCTGCCGTGCGCGGGGCCCGTTCCCTTTTCGAAGGAGTATTCGCCGCTCTCGTACAAGGTCCGGGCAATCTGGACGTAGCCGTCCGCGCCCGCCTCCGCGAACGTCGCCCCTTCGAGCGCGGGCACGTTGAAGGAGTCGACGATGCCGATATAGAGAAAGCAGAAGATGAGCCTGAGGATGACGGCGGAGATAATAATCGGGGTCTTCAGGTCCCGGTCGCGGAAGGCGGAAACGCATGTCCGGAGCATCCGCATGACGGCGTCGCTATGTGCTCTCATCATGGTCCGTCCCCGTGTCGGTGGCCCGGATCGTGTCCCGGCCGCGGCCGCCGCCGACGATGTCGTCCGCCGTCGTCATCGCGGTCGGCGAAATCCCCGATGGCGTCGAGCTCCGAAAAATCGTCCCCTTCGTTCGTTCAATATGTAGCGAAAGCGCGGGCATAAGTCAAGAAAGCTTGATTTCCCTTGCCATTCGGCGAAAAATTATGTTAGTTTACTTATTTTCCGGGTAGGGGATGGGCATATTTGTTTCAGGATCTGAGCGACAGATTCGCGCGAATTTTCAAGGAGCTGCGCGGGCAAGGGAAGGTCCGGGAAGCGCACATCGCCGAAGCCATGCGCGAGGTGCGGAGAGCCCTGCTCGAGGCAGACGTTAACTATAAGGTAGTCAAGGAGTTCGTTGGACGGGTGGGCGAGCGTGCCGTCGGCCAGAAGGTGCTCGACAGCCTCACCCCCGACCAGCAGATAATAAAGATAGTCCATGAGGAGCTCGTCACGCTCCTCGGGACGAAGCCGGTAAGCTTCAATCTTTCCGGATCGCCCGCCTCTGTTATGATCGTGGGGCTTCAGGGATCGGGGAAGACGAGCTTCGCGGCGAAGCTCGCGGTTTTCGCGCGCAAGAAGGGGCGCCGTCCGCTCCTCGTCGCCGCCGACATATACCGGCCCGCCGCGGTCGAGCAGCTGAAAGTGCTCGCGCGGCAGATCGGCGTTCCGATCCACGCTCCGGGCACCGACGTCCCGGTCGTGGAGATTGCGGAGAGCGCGCTGCGGGTCGCGAAGAGGGATCTCTGCGACACGGTCATCGTCGACACCGCGGGGCGGCTCCACATCGACAGGGAAATGATGGCGGAGCTCGGCTCCGTCAAAGGTGTTCTGGCACCGGAGGAGACGCTTCTCGTCCTCGACAGCATGACCGGCCAGGAGGCCGTGCGCGTCGCCGAGGAGTTCGCGCGGGAGGTCGATCTCACCGGCGTGGTCCTCACGAAGCTCGACGGGGACACGCGCGGTGGGGCGGCCTTGTCGGTCGCGAGCGTCACCGGCAAGCCGATAAAGTTCGCGTGCGTCGGCGAGAAGGTGGACGACCTGGAGGCCTTCTACCCCGATCGCATGGCGAGCAGGATCCTGGGGATGGGGGACGTGCTATCCCTCATCGAAAAGGCCCAGGAGACGATCGACGCGAAGACGGCCCAGGAGCTCGAGCGCAAACTCCGGAGGGAATCGTTTACCCTCGAAGATTTCCTCGGGGAGCTGCAGCGCCTGAGAAAGATGGGTCCGCTCGATCAGGTCCTCGGGATGATGCCCGGGGTGAAGATCCGCGGAGTCGCGGGAGGGGACGCCGGAGAGAAGGAGCTCAGGAAGATCGAGGCGATCATTCGCTCGATGACTCCCGAAGAACGGCGCGATCCCCACATCATCGACGGATCGCGGCGGCGCCGCATCGCTGCGGGCAGCGGAACGCTCGTGCAGGATGTGAACCGCCTCCTGAACCAGTTTCAGGAAATGCGGAAGATGATGAAGCGTTTCACAAAAATGGCGGGAAAGATGCCGTTCAATCTCCCGCCGTCGTAACGAACGGGTTCTACGCGGAGGTACACGTTGTCGGTAAAGCTCAGAATGAGGCGAATGGGTACGAAGAAGAGACCCTTCTGGCGGATCGTCGCCATCGATTCGCGCAGCTCGCGCGACGGCAGGTTCATCGAGATTCTCGGCCACTACAATCCGATGGTCGAACCCCCCGAGATCAAGATGGACGATGACCGAATCTATTACTGGCTCGATCAGGGCGCCGTTCCCTCCGAGAAGGTCGGCATTCTCCTGAAGAAGCTCGGACTGACGGAGCGGTGGCGGATGCTGCGCGCGGGGGTCGCAATCCCGGATCTCGACGCCACAATAGCCGAGCGGAGACTGAAGCAGCCGAAGGCCGTCGAGGGGAAGGAAAAGAAGAAGCGGCCGGGCAAGAAGAAAGCCGCAAAGGCCGCGGCGGCGGCAAAGGCCGCCGAGGCGGCGTCCGAAGCGGCGGCCCCGAAAGAAGGCTGATATGAGTATCGTGAAGATCAAGACCATGGTCCGGAAGATCGCCGAGATGCTCGTCGACAAGCCCGACAAGATCGTCATCGAGGAAGAGAAACGGGAAGAGACGTACATCGTCGTGCTCTCGGTCGCCAAGGACGACGTCGGGAAGATCATCGGGCGGAGCGGCCAAACGGCGAAGGCGCTGCGCGCGCTCGTCAACGCCGCGGCGACGCGCCTCGGACAGAAAGTGCTCCTCGAGATTCGCGAATGAAGGATTGAGCGGAATGGCCGATACAGCGATTCTGGGCACGATCGTCAAGGCGGTGGGCCTCAAGGGAGAGGTGAAGCTTCTTCC
>JAPLKY010000407.1 GCA_026387805.1 Candidatus Krumholzibacteriia bacterium | reverse complement strand
GTTGTCTTCCGGCTTGTTGAACTCCCGGATTTTTTCGAGAATGTATCCTTTCCGCAGGTCCGTGTAACGCTCGTTCGCGACGGCGTACACGGCGAGCGAAGAGACGAGCACGAGGAAGAAGGACGCGAAGAGAACCGAGACGGCCTCTTCTTTCTTGAGAAGCGGAAATATCCTGAACGAGAGCGCGAGAAGTCCGGCCGCGGCGCACACGATCCCCCCGTGCCCGGCGTTCAGGGCGGCGAGCCCCGCGAGCGCGAGCGCGGAGGCCGCGAGTCCCTCGACGAGCCGCTTGTTCCCCCATACGAGCGCGAGCCGAGCGATGAAGAGCGCCGCGATGAAGACCGCCGACACCATAAAGAGGAGCGAGAGGTGCAGAACGAGCACCGGCACGTCGAGGAGATTCACGTCGAGCCCGACGAGCCGGGGAAGAGCATTGACCGTCGTGCGAGAGATCACGTTCGAGGAAAGCACGACGGCCCCCTCGAGCGCGCCGAAGAGAAGCGCGGCCTTCGCGATGAGGCGCGCCGGGGCGAATCCTCCTCCCGCGGAGAGCGGCCTCTCGAGGTGACCGCGGTAGTACGTTCGAAACGCCTTGATCGAGCCGAATACAAAGATGAGCGCGAAAACGGCCGAAACGAGGAAATCTCCCGCGCTGCGCATGATGCCGCCGGGAACCGCGTCGGCGAAGAGGGACGGATGGAACACGGGCGTTCCGATGAGACCGCCGGGCATGCTGAGTCTCACGAGGAGAATGCGGATGGCGGCGAGGGAAACGGCGAGCGCGGCGATCCTTCGCAGGAGAACGCCGCGCCGCGCGCCCTCCGGGGCAACGCGCTTGAAGTAGATCCTGAAGACCCACACGGCGACGACGACGACGGCGATCGAGAGGAGCAGACCCGCCCATCGGGCCTTCCGCGCTTCGGCCTCCCGCAGGACCGCCGCGTACGGATCGCCCAGCACCTTGAGCCGCGCGAGCGGCAGCCCGGTCGACGCCTGCACGGCGCCGATCACCTGGATTCCGACGTTCGGACCGGAGAGAATCCTTACGTCCCTGCTCGAGAGACTGGGATCGGTCCATCCGATGACGCCCCGGTGCTCTCCCATCGAGAAGGCGAACTCGACCTCGTCCCCGTAGCGGCGGGTGAGCGCCTCGCCGAGACTCGTGCTGCGCAGGAATCGATTGTTGATGCGGTAGTTGACTTCGAGCGGTATGTCGACGACGACGCTTCCGCGCGCGGGATCCCGCACCTCGCATACGAGAAGCGTATAGAGCGGCGCTCTGCTCGTGAAGACGAGCGTGCCCGATGGCTCGCCGGCCCGCGCCCTCGCGAGATATCGCGGCGAGCCTCCCCAGGCGATCCGCTCGCCCGTACGCGAAAAGATCTGCACTCCGACCTCATGGAAGGGCATGTCTCCGAGGTCCACCGATTTCGCCAGCGAGTCGGCGCTGCGGATGAGGGCCGATCGATCCGCGTTATCCGCGCGCGCAACGGCGTTCCAGTCGAGGCGAGCCGTCGCCCGGGATCCGAGATTCACGGCGAGCCCTTCGAGCCTCGCGAGCTCGCGCGCCGCGTCGTCGTACACGCCCCGAAGGCGCACCGCCTCTTTCACCCGCCATTCCTTCTCGGAGGGAGCGCCCGGATAGGCGAGGACGAGACACGCGCCGAGCAGCACGAGGGGCACGAGCGGCACCGGGGGAACCGCGCGCGACGGCGGATATACGCCGCCCTCGGGCCGGGCCGGTTTCTCGCCTCCCCTTCCGTCGATGATCTCGGCGAGATGCCTCGGATACCATCGGTGCTTCTCGATCGTCTCTTCGTGCCTGCCCGGCACTCCGGGAACGCCGCGGCCGGCATGGGGAATGAAGGTGAAGACGATGAATCCGACGACGAGAAGAAGGAACATGTACCAGATGGTAGCGGGAAGAAGCAGCCTGCCGGCCGACAGGCGCGCAATAAAGAAGATCAGCGATCCGAGAAGGAACGCCCAGAGGACGCCTTGAAATATTCTTTGTTCCTTATCCTGCCGCACGGCTCAAAGGCTCCGCAATTCGCGCGCGTTACCATGTAGACTTGATTTCCGCCACCGCCCACCGCGAACCCTCTTTGACGAGAGTGACGTACACCTTGTCCTTGTAGAGCCCGCCGCTTTGATTGATCTTGTAGCTTCTCAGGGCCATCCCGTAAATCCTGCTGTCTTGCTTCTCGAGATTGTGGAACTTCACGAACGTGAAAGCGGTCTGCTTGGTGTCGACAAAAAGGTCCTTGAAGATGTAGAGCACCTGGGGTTTCGTGAAGTATCCGCCCCGCCTGTCGATGCCGCGAATCTCCATGAAGATGCGCGATTCGCTCAGGAGGCCGGCGAGCGCCTGGGCGTTGCCGGACTGCCAGGCCTTCTCGATATTCCTGAAAACCTTGAGAGGTTCCTCGTCGATATCGGCATCCGGGATGGCCTGGCGCTTCCGGCCCTCCTGCGCCGACGTCGAGCCGCCCGCGAGAAGGAGAACTACAAGAAGCGCAAGAGAGATGCCGAATGCACGTGAGAATCGCACGGAAGCCGTTCCTTCTTTCGCCCCCGGCGGTTCGGCCGGGGCAGAATCCACCCCCGGGCACCATTCACCGGAATGATTTATCGCATAGCCTGTGCCACATTATTTTATTGATAATAAAAGAGTTAGCTGGATTCGAGCGGCTTCGAGGTGTCCACTTTTGTAGAATGGTGTCCACAAAAGAGGACGTTCCGGGTTCAAGGCCAAGTCCGGTAAATGAATAGAGCGAGAACGACGAGGGCGAGGGCAAACTTCACGAGCATGGCGAGGAGCTTCCCGATGAAGGCGAAGAAACCGGTGCGGAGCGCCTTGTCGAGCGAGCGGTAGAAGACGTACTCGCTCGCGACCGCCCCGGCGAAGGCGCCGAGGAAACCGAACAGAATGCTCCCGGCGAGCGGGACGATCGCGGTCCCGACGACGGCGCCGAGGAGCCCCCCGACGAACGCCCCGAGCACTCCCCATTTCGACGCGCCTTTGCGGGCGACGTACATAACGCCGAGGAGCGATTCCACGATCTCGCCCGCGGCGGCGATCCCGGCCATGAGGAGAAGCATCTTCCAGCCGACGGCCGAGAACCGCGTCACCGCGGCATAGATGGCGATCGCCCCGAACGCGATCCAGCTTCCCGGCAGGCCCGCAAAGATGAGGACGTTCAGGAGAAAGAGCGCGGCATACAGAACGACGAGCCCCGCGTGCTGAAGCACCGATTCCATCGACCAACCCTCCGCGCGCGGCGAGGCCTCACGAGAGGCGCCCCGCGTCGAAAGAAGAGATCAAAATCGGTTTGATTGTCCGCCTCAGGCGGCGGCCCGCGCCGTCTTGCGGCGATTGGTAATCCGGTTCTGCCATTCGACCACGATCGCGCTCGCCACGTACACGGACGAGTACGTCCCCGTGACCAGACCGATCGTCATCGCGAGCGCGAAATCGCGCACGAATTCGCCCCCCATGAAGAGCAGGAACATCGTTACGATGAACACGGTCAGCACGGTGATGATCGTCCGGCTCAGCGTCTCGTTGATGGAGACGTTGAGCATCCCCTCGTAGCTCTCGCGCCGGCGAAGGCCGAAGTTCTCGCGAATCCGGTCGAACACGACGATCGTATCGTTGATCGAGTAACCGACGATCGTCAGCAGCGCCGCGACGACGAAGAGGGAAATCTCGCGGTTGAAGATCGAGAAGAGCCCGACCGTCACGAGGACGTCATGGACGAGGGAAAGGACCGCGCCCACGGCGAACTTGAGCTCGAACCGCCACGAGACGTACACGAGGATGCCGAACAGGGACACGATGATGGCCGCCCACGCCTTGTTCTGAAGCTCCTTGCCGACCTTGGGCCCGATGGTTTCGGTTCGGCGGATTTCGATCGTTCGCTGGGGAAAATCCTTCGCGAGCTCCGTCTTGAGGGCGTCGGCGACCTTCGATTCGGCGCCGAGGAACGGGATCTTGAACGCCGCCCGCTTCGAGGTCTCCTTGGTCGCCTCGAGTATGCCGTAGCCGCTCTCCTTCATGCGCGCGGTGAGACCCTCGATCTCGGGGATCGAATCGGCCTCGACGGAGAGCAGCGTGGCCCCCTCGAAGCCCTTGGAGAGATCCGGCGGCATCTGCTGCGTCGAAAGCACCGTCCATTTCAAGCCCGGCGCAACCTTGTTGAGGCCCTCGAGGAGATGCTCCGAGGCGTAGTTGGTCTCCTGGACTCCGCCTATCTTGATGATGTATTCATCCCCGCCTTCGCCGTACTGCTGGATCTCCGCGCTGGCATATCCGGCCCTGCCCATCGACGTCCGCACGTCCGCGATCGGAACCGGCTGGTCGAACTTGACCTGCACGAGCGTGCCCCCCTCGAACTCGACCGAGAGCTTGTAGCCGCCCTTCGCGATCACCGAGACGAGCCCCGCGACGATAATGAGGCCCGATATGATGAAGGCTTTGTAGCGAAAGCCGATGAAATCGATATTCGTTTTGTGAAAGAATTCCATGTACGCTCCTCTGCGCCTTTCGTTAAATGCTGAGCTTCTTCATGGGCCGGGACACCCAGAGGTTGAAAATCAGACGGCAAAACACGCACGCCGCGAACATGCTCGTGAGGATCCCGATGCTCAGCGTCGTCGCGAAGCCCTTGATCGGACCGGTTCCGAACTGCCAGAGCGCGACCGCCGATATGAGAGTCGTCAGGTTCGCATCGAGAATCGTGACGAAGGCGCGCTCGTAGCCGGCGTCCACCGCGGAGCGGATGGTCTTCTCCCGCCGGATCTCCTCCCTGATGCGCTCGTAGATGAGCACGTTCGCGTCGACGGCCATCCCGACCGTGAGCACGAGGCCCGCGATGCCCGGCAGCGTGAGCGCCGCCCCGAAGTAGGCGAGGAAACCGAACAGACTGAGAAACGTCAGAGCGAGGCCCAGCGTGGCAATGACGCCGGAAAGCTGATAGTAGATCATCATGAAAACGACGACCGCCCCTGCGCCCAGGAGCCCCGCCCGCATGCCCTGTCGTATCGAATCCGATCCGAGGCTCGGACCGACCGTGCGCTCCTCTCTCGTGAACATCGGCGCGGGAAGCGCGCCTGCACGGAGGATGATCGCCAGATCGCGCGCCTCGACGTCGGTGAATGTCCCTTCGATCACGCCGCGGCCGTCGGGAATCTTGGTCTTGATGACGGGGAACGATTTTATCTTCCCGTCGAGAATGATCGCGGTGAAGCGTCCGACGTTGTCGCCGGTGAAACGCGAAAGCTCGCGCGCGCCCTTGCGGTTGAACGTGAACGCCACGGAAAGCTGGGTGGGCGACTGGGGATTCGACGTGGGCTCGGCGCTCACGAGGTTCGATCCCGAGACGTACTCGTCCTTCGCCACGAGCATGAGGGCCTTTCCCCTGCCTCCCTCGGACAGATTCATCCATTCGTCGAACCACATGAACTCGCTGTCCTTCGGCATCGCCGCAAGCGCTTCGGGACGCGCGAGCATCCGGCGGACGAGGGGAAGGTTCTCCTCGCGCACCAGGACCCAATCGCGATTGAAGCTCAGGAGGAGCGAAGTGAACGGCTTGGTCTTGTCGACCGTCTCGAGAGGCACGTTGAGCGGAAGCTCGTCCGCGCCTTTCGTCTTTGCGAAAAGGCTCTCGCCCGGCGCGCTCTTGGCCGCCGGCGCAGCCTTCGTCGGATCGGGGACGACGCCGAGGGTATCCGTTTTCTCCGGATTGACCTCGACGAGCGAATCCCCCGAGATCTTCCGGAACGTCTGGTCGAGCTTGTTCAGGACGTCCGCGACCTCCTGCTGCTGGCGCATGAGCCGCCATTCGAGCATCGCGGTCTGTCCGAGGAGCCTCTTGGCGCGATCCGGATCGGTGAGGCCCGGAAGCTGCACGATGATGCGCTTGGAGCCTTCCTTCTGGATGGTCGGCTCGGAGACGCCGAACTGATCGACGCGGTTACGCACGATCTCGAGCGCCCTGTCGAGGACGTCCTTCTTCTCCTCGGCCGTGAGCTGGGAATCGTCCACCTCGAGCGTGAGATGCATGCCGCCCTTGAGATCGAGCCCGAGCTTGAGCGCCTTCTTGTGGAGCTTATCGATCTTTTCCGGATTTTCGATCTCGAGCTTCTGCTGGTCCTCCTTGCTCATGGTCGCAAGCCGGTAGGTCGGCCAGAGGAACCAGAGGGAGAGCACAATGACGATTGCGCTGAATATTGTCCTGATTCTATCAGACCTGTTCACATTCCCTCGCTTCCGCTTCGATTTTTCTGTTCCAAGAAACTGTAAAATATACCAATTATGCCGCTTTAGTCAAATGGAAAATGTCCCGCCCCGAATATCCCGCCGATATTTGAAATTGAATAAAAACCGTTTCTGGGATGTAATCCGGGCGGATGCACCGGGCGGGCACCCGCGGGCGCGGCCGCCATGCCGCCATTCAAAGGAGAGCAGCAAACGTGCAAGCTCTCTATCTCATTGATCGTTAAGGAGTTCAAGGATCAGCCATGGCAAACGTAGGGAGGCTCCCGATGAAGAGACTTCTCGCTATCGTTCTCTGCTGCGCGCTCTGCGCCGCGATGCTCTGCTGCGGAAAGAAGAAGAAGGAGGAGCCGAAACAGGAAGGAGCGCCCGCCCTCGGCAGCATCGTCGAAATCATTTCGGGGGACGGCCGCTATACGACGCTCGCGACGGCGATCGACGCGGCCGGGCTCGCCGAGACGCTCAAGGGAGAGGGCCCGTTCACTATGTTCGCGCCGATCGACAGCGCCTTCGCGAAGATGCCGCCCGGCACCCCCGAATCGCTCCTCCAGGAGCCGGCGACCCTGAAGAATATCCTGCTGTATCACCTCGTCCCGGGGAAGCTCATGGCCGCGGATCTCGGCAAGATTCCTGCGGCAGCGACACTCCTCGGCGTCCCGGTCCCGATTATGACCATGCCCGGGGGGAAGGTGATGATCGGGGACGCCACTGTCGTGATCGCCGATATCCCGGCACGGAACGGTGTCATCCACGTCATCGACAAGGTCCTGCTCCCGCCCGAAAAGACAGCCGAATAACAACGGCCGGCGAGGGCATGCCGCGCGGGCACCTTTCGGATGGAACATTCGCGCGCTGCATTCGTATGCTCAAGAAAGAGCATTCGAGAGCGGGCGCTTGCGCCTCAACCGCTTGGCCGGAAAGGTGATTCGCATGAAAAAATTCGTTTCTATCGCCGCATTCGCTATTCTGCTTTCGACGTGCCTCTCGCATGCGGGCGCGAATCCGATCGAGCAGAGAGAAGGCGGCTACTCCTCCCACAAGAGCCTCGATCTCGCGATAAACGGGGTCGGGGTGAGCTTCGGAAACTCGGCCCGATTCACGGGGCTCAGGTTCAACCTCGTCGATAACCGCGTCGAGGAGATCAACGGAATCAACGTAACGCTCTGGAAACCCGAGGAAAATTCCTTTGCCGTCATTCGGGGCATCTCGTTAGGCCTCTACGCACCGCGTGCGAACGAGTTGAGCGGCATCTCCGTCGGAGGGTTCGGCGTCGTTGCCGGCTCGAGCCTGTCCGGCATGGCCGTCGGGGGACTCGCGGCGGTGAGCGAAGGAGAGCTCGGCGGCATCGCTATCGGCGGACTGGCGACGGTCGCCGAGGGGAGCGCCTCGGGTATCATGGCCGGCGGCCTCGCGAGCGTGACCGAAGGCACCATGAGTGGCATTTCTATCGGCGGCCTCGCGAGCGTGACCGAAGGCACTATGAGCGGCATATCGCTCGGCGGGCTCGCCGCCGTTGTCGAGGGAAGCGCCTCGGGCATCATGGCCGGCGGGCTCGCAAGCGTCGTCGAAGGGGATTTCAGCGGCATTCTTTCGAGCGGCCTCGCCAACGTTTGCGAAGGGAGCATGAGCGGAATCTCCGTCGCCGGGCTCGCGACGGTATCCACGGAGGACTTCTCCGGCCTGAGCGTGAGCGGACTCACCACATTCGCCGAAGGCGACATAAGCGGAATCGCCCTGGCGGGCGGCTCGGTCATGGCGGATGGCGACATCTCGGGCATCACGATCGGCGTGATCGGAACATTTCTCGGGCATGAGTCGTCGGACGAAAAGGAAGGAACCTCCTTCGGCTTTTCCTACGCGGGCACCCGGGCGCGGAACGCCGAATGGATCACCCTCCATGGAATCGACGTCGGCGTCGAAGAGAAGCTCGCGGGGCTCGGGGCGGCGGGAATCAGCGTTCGAGCCGACGAGATCGCGGGCATCGCGGTCGCGGGAGTCATCGTCAAGGCGCGCGGGCTCGCCGGTTTCTCGGCCGGCGCGGTCAACTATTTCGACGATTATCAGGTCGGGATTTCGATCGGGCTCGTCAACTTCACGCGCGAGCTGAACGGCATCCAGCTCGGCATAATCAACATAGCGAAGAACAATCCCTCGCCCTTCAGGGTGCTCCCGCTCGTCAATGCGCACTTCGAATAGAAAAAGCCCGGCGGCGAGCGCCGGGCTTTTCGGATTTCGCCGGCCTTTTCCCCGTTTCGGGCCAAGCCGACCTCACCTCAGAAGCACGAGCTTCTTCGTCGCGAGGAATCGCACGGTCTCCATCTTGTAGAAATACATCCCGCTCGCGACGTCCGCGCCGACGTTGTTCCGACCGTCCCAGGGGATCGAATGAGCGCCCGCATCCTTCACCTCATCCACGAGCGTCCTCACGAGCCTGCCCGTGACGTCGTAGATCCTGATCGTC
>JAPLKY010000270.1 GCA_026387805.1 Candidatus Krumholzibacteriia bacterium | reverse complement strand
GCGCCCTTGAGCCAGGTCCACTGGTTCGTGACCGGATCGTATTTCCACAGGTCGTTCAGGAAACCGCCGGATCCCCCGCCGTCGTATCCGGCGCCGCGAGAGCGGTCGTGTCCCGTGCCCCGGCGGCAATCGTATCCTGCGCGGCGCCTCCGATCGTATCGCGCGGGGCGCGCGCCTGCCCGGCGGGATCGACGGCTGCCGACGACGCCGGAAGGGGCCCACAGGACAATACGAGGGCGCAGATCGCCGCACGTATCGACCACCGGAACCCCGTCAGGCGCTCCCCTGCGGACATGGCACAATTCCTTTCCCGCCGCAGAAACTCGTGTCCCCGCCGATCCCCCCGCGGGAGACGAACGGCGTCGCGGACGCTCGAGAATGGCGGGAACGTGTGGGAATCGAACCCACCCCGGATGGTCTTAGCACCCGGCAAAAGGATTTGAAGTCCTCGAGGTCCACCAGAACCCATCCGCTCCCGCACGGTCAATAATAATGGTCGCGGGGAATCGTGTAAAGGCGTTCATGCGCCCAGATACGCGATCGCTTCGATCTCGACGAGAGCGCCGAGCGGCAGTCTCGCCACCTGGTAGGCCGCGCGCGCGGGAAATTCGCCGGAGAAGAACCGCGCGTATACCTCGTTGAGCCGGGAAAAGTCATCCATCGACTGAAGGAGCACGGTCGTCTTGACGACGTGGGCAAACGTCCCCCCGGCGGCTTCGAGTATGGCGCCGATATTCATGAGAGCCCTTTCGGCCTCGAACAAAACGCCCCCCTCGACGATCTTCTTCGTCGCAGGATCGAGTCCGAGCTGTCCCGAAATGAAAAGAAAATCCCCCGCGCGAATCGCCTGGCTGTACGGTCCGATCGCGGCGGGCGCCGCGTTCGTATGCACCGGTTTCTTCACGGTCTCCTCCTCGTGCCGCGGACCTTCCCGCGGCGGTTCGAAGCCCTTATTCGACCGTCACGCTCTTCGCGAGGTTGCGCGGCTGGTCGATATTGCAGCCCCTCAACACCGCGATGTGGTACGCGAGAAGCTGCAGGGGAATGACCGCGAGAATCGGATAGAGGAAATCGAGCGTCCGCGGGATATAGATGACGTGATCCGCCATCTCGACGACCTCATTGTTCCCTTCGTTCGTGATCGCGATGATCTTTCCCTTCCGTGCCTTCACCTCGCAGATGTTGCCGACGATCTTCTGGTACGCGTTGTCGCGCGGACAGATGAAGACGACCGGCATATTCTCGTCGATGAGGGCGATCGGTCCGTGCTTCATTTCCGCCGCCGGGTATCCTTCCGCGTGGAGATACGAGATCTCCTTGAGCTTGAGAGCGCCCTCCAGGGCAACCGGATAGTTCGCGCCGCGCCCGAGGTAGAGAAAATTGTTGTGGTGATAGTACTCCTCGGCGATCGTGCGGATCGCTTCGTGCATGGTGAGAATCTCGGCCACCTGCTCGGGAATATGCATGAGCGCCTGGATGATCTTCTGTCCTTCCGATGACGAGATCGTTCTGAGGCGCCCGAACACGAGCGCGAGGAGGGCGAGAACGGATATCTGCGAGGTGAACGCCTTCGTCGAGGCGACGCCGATCTCGGGACCCGCGTGAATGTAGACGCCCGCGTGCGATTCGCGCGCGATCGTACTGTCGACGACGTTGCAGATTCCCATGCAGCGCGCCCCGCGCTTCTCCGCCTCGCGAAGGGCCGCCAGCGTGTCGACCGTCTCCCCCGACTGGCTGATCGCGAAGACGACCGTTCCGTCCTCGATGACGGGATTGCGGTAGCGGAACTCGCTCGCGTATTCGACCTCGACCGGAATGCGGGTCTTCTCCTCGATCATGTACTCGCCGATGAGGCCCGCATGCCAGCTCGTCCCGCAGCCGATGAGAAGGATACGTCTCACGTCCCGCAGCTGCTCCTCGGTCATATCGAGACCGCCGAGACGCACGTCGCCCGTTGCGGGGATGAGACGCCCGCGCATCGCGTTCCTGATCGTCTCGGGCTGCTCGAAGATCTCCTTCAGCATGAAATGCGCGTGTCCGCCCTTCTCGATCATCTCGAGGTCCCAATCGACCTCGTGAACGTCATGGCTCACGTATTCGTTCTCGATCGTCATCGTGGTGAAATTATCGCGGGTTGCGACGATCATCTCGTGATCCTCGAGGTAGATGACCTGGCGCGTATGCTTGAGAATCGCCGCGACGTCGCTCGCGACGATATATTCGTCCTCGCCGATTCCCATTACGATGGGGGACCCGTTGCGCGCGGCGACCATCTTCTCCGGCTCAGTCGCCGAAACGACGAGGATGCCGTACGTGCCTTCGACCTTCTCGAGCGCCTTCCGGACCGCGACCTCGAGATCCTTGCCCGTGTAGTATTTCTCGATGAGGTGGACGAGCGTCTCGGTGTCGGTCTCCGTGGTGAAAACGTGATTCTCCGCCTGCAGGGATTTCTTGAGAGTCTGAAAGTTCTCGATGATCCCGTTGTGGATGAGAGCGATCCGCTTCGCGCAGTCGAAATGCGGGTGGGCGTTCGTCCGGTTCGGCTCGCCGTGAGTCGCCCATCTCGTGTGCGCGATGCCGAGATGCCCGCTCAAATCGACCCCCTTGAGCTTGTCCTCGAGCTGCTGGATCTTTCCCGCCGTCTTCTCCCAGACGAGGGCCCCATCGCGCACGATCGCGATGCCCGCCGAATCGTACCCGCGGTACTCGAGGCGCTTGAGCCCCTCGATGAGAACCGCGCCGACGTTATTGCTCTTGCCGATATACCCGATGATTCCGCACATATTGGCACCTCTTCAGGTGAAGACTCTCAGCGCTGCCGACGCGCGCCCCGCGGCGGCGCTTTTCTCGATCCCCGAGCCGCGGTGGAACGACGTCCCGCTTCTCTCACAAGGCTCAGCGCTTCTCTGATCGAGCGAGCCTCGGCGATGATCCTGACCACCGGCTCCGTGTTGGACTTGCGCATATGCAACCATCCGCTTTCCATATCAATTCTTATACCATCGATCGCGGTAACCCTCCCCGCAAACCTCTTTATTAAAGATTTTTCGGCGATCGCGAAATCGCCCTTCAACGCCACCTTCTCCTTCACGATGAAATAGCGCGGGAATGACGCGGCCTTTCTCGAGAGGGACAGACCTTCCTCCGCCAGCGATTCCAGCACGAGCGCCGCCCCGACCATGGCATCCCTGCCGTAGTGGAGCTTCGGATAGATCACTCCGCCGTTTCCCTCTCCGCCGATCGCCGCGTGCTTCTTCTTCATGAGCGCCGTGACGTGCGCTTCGCCGACCTTCGAGCGGTAAACGCTCGCCCCCCGGGCCGCGCCGACGTCGTCAAGGACGCGGCTCGTCGAGAGATTGGCGACGAGCGGACCCTTCTCCTCCCTGAGCACGAAATCCGCGGCGATCGCGAGGGTGAGCTCCTCGCTGAGCACGGAGCCCGTTTCGTCGACGAGGACGAGCCTGTCGCCGTCCGGGTCGCAGGCGAAGCCGATATCCGCCTTCTCCCGCCTCACCGCTTCCGAGAGCTCCGCGAGGTTTTGGGGTTTCGGTTCCGGATCGTGGGGAAAGGGCGCCTCGACGTCGGTATAGAGCTCGACGACGCGGAGCCCGAGACTCCTGAGCAGGGAGGGAAGGATGCGACTCCCCGCCCCGTTCACGCAGTCGACGACCGCTTTGAGCTTGCGCGCCGCTATTTTCCTCCGGTCGATGCGCCCGAGCTCGAGGATCTTCCCGATATGAATCGCGTCTCCCGTGTCGTTCGCGTCGAGCGCGCCGAAGCTCTTCGGCGCGTCGAAGAGATGCTCCGGGCCGAGAGCCCGCCTCTTGATTTCGGCCATCGCCGCCGCCGACAGGAACTCTCCCCCCGAATCGAGGAACTTGAGCGCGTTCCATTCCGGTCCGTTGTGGCTCGCCGTGACGATGACGCCGCCAGCGGCCCCGAGTTCCACGACCATGATTTCGACCGTCGGCGTGGACGCAACGCCGAGATCGACGACCCCGATTCCCTTGAACCGGAGCGCCGTCGAAACCGCGGACGCGATGAGCGGCCCCGAGGCCCTCGTATCGCGGCCGATCACGACGAGATCTCCCTTCAGCCGCGAGGCGTATGCG